>JACDBD010000373.1 GCA_013695115.1 Actinomycetota bacterium
TGTTCATGTAGCGCTTGAGGATCGGGGCGGCCTCGGCCGGGGCCACCTCGGTGACCGGGTGCGTCGTCGACTTCCGGCCCCGGGTGAGCGTCACCTCGCCGGCAGCGCGGGCGTTGTGGACCCACCCAACTTCTCCATACGGTGAGACAAGGAACCGTTCCCCGTCGTGCGCGAACGCCCACACGGGTGTCGTGTGCCGGCGGCCGGTCTTGCGACCAGTGGTGGTCAAGAGGTAGCTGGCGCGGGGCGCTAGCCCGACGCGGAGGCCGGCGGCCGCAACCACGTTGACGAGCTTGCGGAAGAACCCGAGCCGGTAGGTCCGCGCCATCAGAGCGCCGGGACCCGACCGTCGGCGAGTGTGCGGAGCAGCTCGTCGCGCAACTGGATCCAGTCCTCGTCGGCGTGGTTCACCAGCACCACGTCGAAGCCCCATTCGATCGCCTTGCCGAAGAGGTCGGGTGCCTCCAACCCGACCTGGTGCTCGGCGTCCGGGTGCCAGCGCCGGAGTGCATCGGCGTCGGTGAACGGCAGGGCTCGTTCGCCGCCGGGACCCGTCATCGTGGCCATTCGCATCGGCGTGTCCTCGGTGAGCACGTGGGGCCCGCCTCCGGGTGCCACGGCCTCGGCGGTCTGCACGACGAGGATGGCGTCGAGCAGTGCGCTGAACATCGCCCGCGCCTTCTCCACGTCATCGCTGTTGTTGGCGGCGCGTATCGCGGCCGCGACCGTGACGGCGTCGGTGGGCACCGCCGCAGGCTAGGCCGATGCCAGCTCGGCCAGAGCCGCGAGTTGCTCGATGTAGTGGTCCACCGAGTGGTGCACGAACCGCACGCTGAGGATCGTGGTCCCGATCTCGGCGAACGTGGCCAGCCGCTCGGCGACGCGCTCGGGCGCGGCGCCGGGGTCGAGCGGGCGCTCGTTCTGGAGCACGAGCGCGAGCGAGGTGCCGCGCCGCGCCCACGCGTCGCTCTGACGGGCACGCTCGAGCATCGTGGCGAGGTCGGCGGTACCGATACCGAACGGCGCCCAGCCGTCGGCGAGCTCGACCGCCCGACGCAGCGACCGGGCGGTGCGACCGCCGATCCAGATCGGGACGCGCTCCTGGACCGCGTGGGGATCGACCACGAAGCCCTCGTACTCGTAGTGGGCGCCCGAGTACGACGGCTCCGGCTGTGAGAGCGACGCCCGCAGGGCGCGGATGGCGTCGTCACCCCGCTCCCCGCGGTCATCGAACGGGGCGCCGAGCAGGTCGAACTCCTCCTCGAGCGATCCCACCCCGACACCGAGGATCAGCCGCCCACCGCACACCCGGTCGAGGGTTCCATAGCGCTTGGCGATCGCGAGGGGATGGTGGTAGCCGAGCACGAGCACGAACGTCGCCAGCCGGATGGTGCTGGTCCGGGCGGCGAGGTAGCCGAACGTCGCCAACGGGTCCCAGTACGTCGCCCCCCGCACCTCGGCGACGGCGCGTGGCACGGCCACGTGCTCGCTGCAGGTGACGTGGTGGTACCCGAGCCGTTCGGCTTCGACAACGACCCGCTCGACGTCGGGCATCCCGGCCAGCTCCTCCCAGCGCGCGTGCGCGCCCGGCAGGCGCGTGACGACGGGAGTGATGATGCCGAGCTGCGTGGGTTACTTCCTGGGCAGCAGGGCGCGGTCGGCGATGATGTTCTTCTGCACCTCGGTGGCGCCGGCGCCGATCGAGGTGTAGCGCTGGAACGAGTAGAGGCGGGTCCAACTGCCGCCGTCGACGGCGTCGGGCCCGCCCTTGGCCAGCAACCCCGACGGTCCCAGCAGGTCGACCGCCAGCTCCGCCAGCGTCTGGGCGAGGTGGCTCCACTGGAGCTTGGCCAGCGGCACCTCGGGCCAGTTCTTCTGGCCCTTGATGATCTTGGTGAGCGCCCGGTAGTTGAGGAGCTTGGTGAACTCGATGTCGGTGTAGGCGCGCGCGATCCGCTCGCGGATCTCGGGGTCGTCGAGCGAGTCCGGGTTGGTGGCGCGCGCCGCCGAGATCATCGACCGCAAGTCGGACGCCATCGCGATCGCCAGACCGGCGGTGCCGACCCGCTCGTGACCGAGGGTCCCCATCGCCACCTGCCACCCCGCGCCCTCGTCACCGAGGCGGTACTCGGCGGGGATGTGGGTGTCGGTGAAGAACACCTCGTTGAACAGCTCGTCGCCCACGATGTCCTTGATCGGGCGGATGTCGATGCCGGGCGCCTCCATGTCGACGATGAACGCGGTGATGCCCTCGTGCTTCGCGCCCCGTTCGATCGCGCCCGGATCGGTGCGGAGCAGGAACAGTCCCCACTTCGCCAGGTGCGCGGTCGAGATCCAGATCTTCTGGCCGTTGACGATGTACTCGTCGCCGTCCCGGATCGCGGTCGTGCGCAGGTTGGCGAGGTCGGAGCCGGCCTGAGGCTCGCTGAAGCCCTGGCACCAGTGCTCGGACGCGTCGAGGATCCCGGGAAGCCAGCGGTCCTGCTGCTCGTCGGTGCCCCACTTGATGATCATGGGGCCGATCTGCCAGATGCCGTTGGCGTTGTAGACCCCGGGCGCGCGCTGGCTCGACATCTCCTCGGAGTACAAGACGTTCTGCACCGGCGTGGCCTCGCGCCCGCCCCAGTCCTTGGGCCAGTTGATCGCGGCCCACCGGCCCTCGTGGAGCCGGCGCTGCCAGTCCTTGCGGCGCTCCTGGGTGCGGGCGACACCGGTCTGGGTGCCGCCCTGGCGGCCGCCCCCCGGGTCTTCGTCACCACCCCAGTCGGCCCGGAACTTGGGCAGGTTCTCGTCGAG
>JACDBD010000381.1 GCA_013695115.1 Actinomycetota bacterium
CGCCCTGTTCGGGCATCACCGTCGCTGCCGAGTGACGCAGGTCGTGCAACCTAATCCGGCGAACCTCGGCGCCCTTCACGAGCCGGTCGAAGGTGCCGGACACGTTGTCGGGATGGAGCGGCTCGCCCGTCACCGTCGCGAAGATGAGGTCCAGGTCGGCTTCGGTCAACAATATCCGCCAGGCGGACGGACAAATCACGTTGGGCGAGTTCCTCGAAGAGTGGCTTCGATCGATGGAACTCGCAGTTAGCCCGCGAACGCTGCGTCGATACCAAGAGTACGTCCGTCTCCACACGCGGCCGGTCCTAGGCGCCTGCCCGCTCAATTCCGTCGGTCCGCGCGAGCTCCAATCCCTCTACGCAGACCGGATCTCCAGCGGCCAGTCGCGAGCATCGGTACTGCATCTACATCGATTGCTGCACGGCGCCTTCGGGCACGCCGTCACATGGGGATTGCCGATCACAACCCGACAGATGCCGTCGATTCTCCGCGGCCAGTCCGTCAGGAGATGCGCACGCGGCCACTTCCTCTTCGTGCTCTGCATGCTCCGGCACATCGAAGCCGACGACAAGGCATTCGAACGCATCGCCAACGACAATCGCTTCCGGAGTGCAGGTCAACACGTGCAGCGGACCGACCAGAGGTAGCTGCTCAGGACGCAGGCTCGATGTTCTGGTTGAGGTGGAAGAGGTTCTGGGGGTCGTAGGCGGCCTTGACCTGGCGCAGACGCTCGTAGGTGCGACCAAAGTTCTCGGGTGCCCGAGCTGCGTCGTCCTCAGACATGAAGTTGATGTATCCCCCTTCAGTGCCAGAGTGGGGGTGGATGGCGGCGTAGTAGTCACGCACCCACTTGATGTTGGCGTCGTTGTCGGCGGGGTCGGGCCACATGCCGGCGACCACCGCCGCATACTTGGCGTCGCGGTGTCCGAACGCAGTTTCGTCGGGACCGACACGGTGGGCGGCGCCATTGACGGGATAGAGGTGCATCGTCGAGTTGACGACGGGCGTTCTCTTGCCGTGCTCGATGTGCGCCGCAATGGCGTCGTCGGTGAGCTCGCGCACGTAGTCGGCCTTCCAGTAGTGCTGAAGGCCGCGCGGCACGAGGTCGTCGAACGCCGAGTTGAGCGCGGGATAGGGCATCGGTCCAACGTATTCGGCCCGTACCTCCGCCGCGTCCCTCAGCGGCTTGATGGCCTGCTCGCCGTCTTCGAGTGGGCCGGTCCAGCACGTGACCATGGCACAGAACAGGTCGCCGTGGCGGTCCTCCGGGATGAAGGGCAGCGGTGGGGCGATCTGCCAGGCGAAGAATGCCCCGAGCTGTTCGGGGGCGTCCTCGATGAAGTCTCGGTAGCACGCCATGACGGCAGCAGCGTCTTCGACCTCGTAGAACATCGGCCCGCCATAGATGGTGTCAACGTTGTGGAGGCCGAACTCGAGTGCCGTGACTACGCCGAAGTTGCCGCCCCCGCCCCGTAAGGCCCAGAACAGGTCTTCGTTCTCGTGCTCGTTGGCGGTGAGGATCCGACCGTCGGCGGTGACAACCTCGGCTCCGACGAGGTTGTCACACGAGAGGCCGCGGCCCCGCGTGAGGTACCCGATGCCGCCACCAAGGGTTAGGCCGCTGACACCGGTGGTCGAGATGATCCCGCCTGTGGTGGCCAGTCCGTACGCGTGCGCGGCGTGGTTGAAGTCACCCCACGTCGCGCCGCCCCCGGCTCGGGCAGTCTTCTTGGCCGGGTCCACAAAGACGTTGTTGACCAGCGAGAGATCGAGCGCGACCCCGTCGTCGCAGGTGCCGAACCCGGGCACGCTGTGCCCTCCACCCCGCACGGCTAGGTCGAGGGCGTTGGCTCGCGCGTAGTTGACCGCGGCGACGGCGTCGGCGGTGGCCGCTGCTCGCACGACGACCGCGGGACGGCGATCGTGCATGAAGTTGTGGACGCGCCGGTGCTCTTCGTAGTCGTCGTCGCCAGGCTCGATCACCGGGCCCCGCACCTGCTCGCGCAACTCCGCGATCGTGACCATGATTTCCCCCCGGGTCGACTGGCGGTGTCCAGTCGCAAGATACCTGAGGGGGCGTTCCGCAACCCATTCCCTGGGCACCCAAGATCGGACGGGCGACATGACCGAGTCGCTGCAGGACATGAGCGACGACCCGCTGGCCGATTTTTCGTGAGCATTCTGTGAGCGCGGCCCCCCGTGTGGGTCTCGTTGCTGAGGGTCGAACCCCCTGACCTGCGCTTTCGTGGTCGGGCTGGCGGGACTCGAACCCGCGACCTTCGGTCCCCCAGACCGACGCGCTAACCAAGCTGCGCCACAGCCCGTGACGGCCAGTCTACGACGGGCGTCCTCGGCGGTCCCCTGCGATCAGTCGCTCCTCAGAACCGCTCGACCACCCACACGACGCCCTGCCATGCCCGGTAGCCGAGGTACACCGCGGCCGCGCCCGCGAGCAGCTTGAGGTGCCACGGAAACGGGACCGGCTCCTCGGTCGCGGCACTGTCGGCACCGGCACGAGCGGGTTCCACGGGCCGCCCACACGACGGGCAGGTGCCGTCGCCGCGCACTGTCGGCGGCGAGAGGAACCGGTCACATTCGGCGCACCAGGGCACGCCCCATTGTCACATCCGCCGGCGAACGCCGGGCTCAGACCGGAGGCACGCCGTGACGGCGGGCGAAGTCCTCGCGCCGCCGGTCACGCGCGAGGGCGAGACGCCGGGCGAGCTCGTCGCGCAGGTCCTCGGGCGCGACCACCGCATCGACGACGAGCTCGGCCGCCAGGTGCACGAGGTCGACGTCGGCTTCGTACTCGGCCCGCCGCTCGGCAACGAAGGCCGCCCGCTCCTCGGGGTCCTCGATCGCCTGGATGCGGTTGTAGAAGACCGCGTTGACGGCGGGCTCGGGTCCCATCACCGCGATCTGCGCGGTAGGCAGGGCCAGGCAGGCATCGGGGTCGAAGGCGGGACCGCACATGGCGTAGAGCCCGGCGCCGTAGGCCTTGCGCACGATCACCGAAACCTTCGGGACTGTCGCCTCCGTGACCGCCGAGATCATCTTGGCGCCGTGCCGGATGATGCCCTCGCGCTCGACCGCGGTGCCGATCATGAAGCCGGGCACGTCGGCGAGGAACACGAGCGGCACGTTGAACGCGTCGCACAGCCAGATGAACCGGGCCGCCTTGTCGGCAGAATCGACGAACAGGACGCCGCCCAGCTGCATGGGGTTGTTGGCGACGACGCCCACGACCTCACCGTCGAGCCGGCCGAAGCCGATGATCAGCTCCTTGGCATACAGCGGCTTCACCTCGAAGAAGCTGTCCTCGTCGACGAGCGCTTCGATGACCTGGTGCATGTCGTACGCCCGCCGCTCCTCGGCCGGGACCACATCGGCAATGGGCCGGGCATCGACGCGCGCCGTCCGGGCCGTCGCCGGCGGCGGGTGCTCCCGCCAGTTGCCGGGAAGGTAGGAGAGCCACCGTTTGGCCGCGTCGATCGCGGCGTCATCGTCGGCGACCAGGTTGTCGCCGCAGCCGCTCACCGTGGCATGCATGCGGGCCCCGCCCATCTCCTCGAGGGTCGCGTGCTCGCCGATGACCTCCTCGGCCATGCGGGGCGACCCGAGGTACATGGACGCGTTGCCCTCGACCATGAAGACGACGTCGCAGAACGCGGGGATGTACGCGCCGCCGGCGGCCGATGGGCCGAACAGGCAGCACGCCTGCGGCACCCGGCCGGACAGCCGGACCTGGTTGGCGAAGATGCGGCCGGCGCCCCGGCGCCCGGGGAACAACTCGACCTGGTCGGTGATCCGGGCCCCGGCCGAGTCGACCAGGTAGACGACAGGGTGCTCGTGGCGTAGCGCGGTTTCTGTGAGGCGCACAATCTTCTCGACCGTGCGGGCGCCCCATGACCCGGCCTTGACGGTCGAATCGTTCGCCATCACGCAGACAGGGCGACCTTCGATGCGACCGACGCCGGTCACGACGCCGTCGGCGGGCAGGTTGTCGGCGAGTGCGTTGGCAAGCAGTCCGTCCTCGGCGAACGAGTCGGGGTCGAGCAGGCGGGCGAGTCGGTCGCGGACGAACCGCTTCCCCTCGCGGGCAAGCTTGTCGGCTCCACGTTCGAGGTTGCCCTGCAGCGCCCGTTCGACGTGCTTGCGGACGGCGTCGTCACTCATGCCGAGACAGTGTTCCAGCGCGGTCCCGCCCGCATGACCTGGCCGGGAAGCTCCCGCCCGACGAGGTCCTGAGCCAGGTGAGCGGCGGCCACGAGCGCGTCCAGGTCCACGCCGGTGTCGACGCCCATGTCGGCCAGCATGTGCACCAGGTCTTCGGTGACGATGTTGCCGGTCGCGCCGGGCGCGTACGGGCAGCCGCCCAGCCCGCCGATGGATGCGTCGAACCGGGTGACGCCGCGTTCGAGCGCGGCGAGAACGTTGGCGAGCCCGGTGCCGCGGGTGTTGTGGAGGTGGAGGCCGACGTCGGTCGCGACGAGACCGACGTCCTCGAGCGCATCGAGCAGCTCGTCGACCCGGCGGGGCGTGGCCATGCCGGTCGTGTCGCCGAACGAGCAGCGGTCGACGCCCTGCTCGATGAGCCGCAGCGTCACCGCGGCAACGCCCGCCGGGTCGAGGTCACCTTCGTAGGGGCAGCCGAAGGCGGTCGACACGATCGCCTCGACCGGGCGGTCGCCCTCGTGCCCAACGAGTCCGACCACCTCCCCCACGCCGGTGATCGACTCGTCGACGCTGCGCCGGACGTTCTTGCGGTTGTGGGTCTCGCTGGCACTGACGACCACCTGGAGCTCATCGGCGTCGGCGGCGAGCGCCCGCTCCGCGCCCCGGGCGTTGGGCACGAGCGCGGAGTACACGACACCGGGCCGGCGGTCGATGCGGGCCATGACCTCCTCGGCGCCGGCCATCGCCGGGATCGCCTCCGGCCTGACGAACGACGCCGCCTCGATCCGGCTGAGGCCGGTGCCGGAGAGCGCGTCGACGAGGCGGACCCGGTCGTCGACCGGGATGGGATCCTCGTTCTGGAGCCCGTCACGCGGGCCCACCTCGCGCACCTCGACCGTGCTCGGAAGGGAATGGTGCATGGCTTATGGCCTCGCTCGCTGCGGCGCCGGGTATCTGCGCCGCGGGCGCTCGCTCGGCGCCGAGTGAGCCGCAACGTTCATCGGTCGTGCCACGCTCATTGCACCAGCGTACCGGTGGTCGTCAGCGGCCCTTGCGGCGGACGCGCAGCTTCACCGGCGTCGGTCCGAGGTCGAATGTCTCGCGGATGCGGCGCTCGAGGTACCGGAGATAGGTGGCGGGCAACTCCTGGGAGCTGAACAACGTGAACGTGGGCGGGTCGGTAGCGCCCTGGGTCGCGTAGAGCACCCGCGGCCGACGGCCCCGCACCAGCGGCGGCGGCTGCTTGGCCTGGGCCGCCTCGAGCAGCCGGTTGAGCGCAGCGGTCGGCACCCTCCGGTGGTAGGCCGACTCGGCTTCGCGCAGCGCGGGCAGCAACCGCCCCACGTTGCGGCCGGTGAGCGCGGACACCTGGAGCACCGGCGCATACGAGAGGAAGCCGAGCCGGTCGGCGAGCTCCGCCTTCACCCGGGCCCGTTGCTCGACGTCGAGCAGGTCCCACTTGTTGAGCACGATCACGATCGCGCTGCCGGCCGCGTCCACCCGCTCGGCCAGCCGCTGGTCCTGGTGGGTGACGCCCTCGCTGGCGTCGATCACCAGCAGCGCGGCATCAGCCTGGTCGACCGCCTGCAGGGCGCGGACGAGCCCGTAGTACTCCGTCGGTTCGTCCACCCGGCTGCGGCGGCGCATGCCGGCGGTATCGACGAAGCGCAACGGACCCTCGTCGGTCTCGACGATCGTGTCGACGGCGTCGCGGGTCGTCCCGGGCTGGTCGTGCACGACCGTCCGCTCGTCGCCCACGAGCCGGTTGAACAGCGTCGACTTGCCGACGTTCGGGCGCCCGACGACCGCGATCGCGAAGGGACCACCGACCTCGTCGGCCGCGGCCCCGTCCTCCTCGTCCGACGGTGGCGGCGGCAGCGCGGCCACCACCGCGTCGAGCAGGTCGCCACTCCCCCGGCCGTGGATGGCCGACACCGCGACGGGATCGCCCAGGCCCAGGCGGCTGAACGCCCACGCGTCGGTCTCCCGGCTCTCGTCGTCGACCTTGTTGGCCACGAGCAGGACGGGCGTGCCGGCGCGCTGGAGTAGCCCCGCTACGCGCGCATCCTCTTCCACGACGCCGACAGCGACGTCGACGACGAGGAGGATGAGGTCGGCCTCCGCCACCGCCCGTTCTGCCTGCCGGCTCACCTGCCGAGCCAGCGGCTCGTCGCTCGCCAGCCACCCGCCGGTGTCGACGAGACGGAAGCGCCGGCCGCTCCACTCGGCCAGGAGCTCCTTGCGGTCGCGGGTGACGCCCGGGTGCTCCTCGACGATGGCGTCGCGCCGGCCGACGAACCGGTTGACCAGGGTTGACTTGCCGACGTTGGGGCGGCCCACGACGGCCACGACCGGGAGCTGCACGGCGGGCTGCTCAGCGCAACGCGGCGACGAGGGCGGCGCCGTTCGTCGGGACGACCTCGACCGGGTGCGGCAGGTCGGCCACGGTTGTGCCGTCGAGGAACCGGCCCCGCGAGAGCACCACGTCCGGCAGGAGAAAGCGCTCTCCGGCGGACTCGTCGGCCAGGACCGCGGCCACGTCCGCGCCGGTGAGCAGACCGGTCACGCCGATGTTGCCGCCGAAGAAGCGGTTGGGGACATCGAGGAGGCGGACCGGCGTCGACGAGACGCGCCGCAGCTCGGGCAGCAGCGGAGTCAGCACCTCGGCGCCGTAGGAGCCGGTGAGCACCGCCACCGGCGTGTGGCGCGGCGGGGCCACGTCGGTCCCGTTGTCCCCGTTCCTCGGCGCGCGGTAGCCGGTGGCGGGTGCGCTGTCGACCCAGGCGAAGAAGCCCGCCCTTGGACCGGTCGGGCTCACGGGCTCGCCGGTGACGGCCCCCCTCACCTCGTCCTCGAACGTGCGCGCCATACCGATGCCGTTCTCGTGCTGGGGGAAGCCTTCGTACTCCTCCGGCTGCGGGAACGGGCGGGCCGCGAGGAGGTAGTACTCGTCGGCGGCGAACACGAGCCGACGGCCCCGCGCGCTCGCGAACCGGTCCTGCCAGCGCTCGACGATGTCGACCACCGCGCCGGCTTCGGCGCGGGTGTGCGGTCGCATGTCGGCCTCAGTGGTGTACGAGCTCACACCGAGGGGGACGACGCCGAGGGTGGCGAGCCGCGGGAAACGGTCGAGCACGCCCAGGAGGGTGTCGTCGAGCACCGAGCCGTCGTTGATCCCGGGGCACACGACCACCTGCCCGTGCACTTCGACTCCGGCGTCGAGCAGCGCGGCCAGCCAGCGCAGGCTCGTCGCGCCCCGCCGGTTCCGCAGGAGCTGTGCCCGGACGTGTGGGTCGGTCGCATGGATGCTGACGTAGAGGGGGCTGAGCCCCTCGGTCACGACCCGTTCGAGGTCGGCCTCGGTGAACCGGGTCAGGGTGGTGAAGTTGCCGTACAGGAAGGAGAGCCGATAGTCGTCGTCCTTGACGTACAGGCTCGGGCGCATGTCCTTGGGCAGCTGGTAGATGAAGCAGAACGGGCAGTGGTTGTCGCACGTGCGCACCTGGTCGAACACTGCGCTGTCCAGCTCGATTCCGAGGGGCGCTCCCGCGGGCTTCTCGACCACGACCAGCCGTTCGAGTCCGCCCCGGCGAACGTCCAGCTCGACAAAGGGCTCGTCGGCCTGGAGCTGGTAGCGGATGACGTCGCGCACGGTCTCGCCGTTGAGGCTGAGGACCTCGTCGCCGGCGAGGAGCCCGGCGGAATCCGCCGGCGAACCGGGCGCGACCGCCACGACTCGTGCGGGCGCCATGCCGCCAGTGTAGGAGGGCGGTGCAGGATGGAATCCCTGCGCTCGGTAGCCTCGGTGCGTGACCGTGGAACGTGTGCTGCTGGCCCAGCCGCGGGGCTATTGCGCCGGGGTCGAAATGGCCATCAAGGCACTCGCCTGGATGGTGCGCGTCTTCGAGCCGCCCGTCTACTGCTACCACGAGATCGTGCACAACCGCCTCGTGGTCGACCGCTTTCGCAGCCTCGGCGTCGTGTTCGTCGACGATGTCGCCGAGGTCCCGGACGGCGCCCCGCTGATGCTGTCGGCCCACGGCTCCGCGCCCGAGGTCGTCGGGGCGGCGCGCGATCGCGGCCGCTTCGTCGTCAACGCGGTGTGCCCACTCGTCACCAAAGTCCACCACGAGGCAAAGGTCCGGGCCGGTAAGGGCTTCACCATCCTCTACGTCGGCCACGCCGGCCACGACGAGGCCGTCGGCACCTTGGCCGTCGCCCCCGACGCCATCCAGCTGGTGGAGGACGAATCCGACCTCGACCAGGCGCTCCCGGCGATCGCGGACCCCTCGAAGGTGGCGTTGCTCGCGCAGACCACGCTCTCGCTCCACGACTGGGAAGGGATCATGGACCGCACCCGGAGCCAGTTCCCGGAGCTGTGGACCGCGACCCGCAACGACCTGTGCTTCGCCACGACCAACCGGCAGGCGGCATTGTCGGCGATCGCGGCGGAAGCAGACGCGGTGGTGGTGATCGGCAGCGCGAACTCCTCGAACACCATCGCGCTCACGAAGGTGGCGGCGACTGCCGGATGTGGAAACGTCGTGCGGGTCGACGGTCCCGACGAGCTCGATCTCGAGGCGCTCGGAGACGCCCGCGTGGTCGGGGTGACCGCCGGCGCCAGTGCCCCTGAGGATCTGGTGCAGGCCGTGATCACCAGGCTCGCCCCGACCGGCGAGGTCGAGTCCGTCTTCGTGACCGAGGAGGACGAGTACTTCCCGCCGCCGCGCGAGCTGCGCGAGCTCATGCCCGCTCTCGACGCCGTGGCTGCGTTCGTGCTCGGCGGGGACCCGGCGAGCGCCCGTGCCCGCGGTGGTCCGTTCACCGACGACCGCGACGCCGACGCGTCGCTCGTGCTGGCCGACCTGGCTGGCTAAGCGTCGCTCCCCGCGCCCGCGAGCGCGAGGGCGTCGTCGAAGCATTTCTGGAGCTCCACCCGGAGCTGCTCGGTCATCTGCGCCACCTCCCGGCGGCGGACCCGCCCGTCGTGGTGAGGCGGGAGGATCGGCTCGCCGATGACGATGACCACCCGACGCAAGCGGGGCAGGACCTTGCCGCTGGGCAGGATCTCCTCGCTCCCGCCGATCGCCACCGGCACGACCGGAACGCGCAGGCGCGCCGCCAAATAGGCGGCACCGTCGAACAGCGGCCCGATCTCAGGCCCGTGGTTGCGCGTGCCCTCGGGGAAGATCGCGACCGGCTCGCCACCCTCGAGCGCCTGCTGGGCCGCCCGCAGCGCGGCCCGGTCCGCGCTTCCGCGATCGACCGGGAAGCCGCCCCCGGCGGTGAGCAGCCAGGCGAGGAACCGCTTCGCGAACAGCTCCTGCTTGGCCATGAATCGGATACGGCGCCGGGTTATGTACGCGGTGAAGAAGATGTCCATGAGCGACCGGTGCGACGGGGCCACCACGAACGCGCCCGAGCGCGGCACCTTCTCCCGGCCGTGGACCCGCACCCGAAAGAGCAGCTTGAACGGAGTGAGGACGAGCGCGTGGGCCACGCGGTAGAAGATCCGCTTCCCGCGGTCGCTCCGGACCGTCATCCGTCCGCCCCGACCGTCGACTCGAACCGGCTCACGATCTCGCTCACAACGTCGTCGACAGCACGCCCGGTGGTGTCGATCACGAGCGCGTCGTCGGCCGGCTTCAGCGGTGACGTCACCCGGCCGGCGTCGAGGGCGTCCCGGCGGGCCAGGGCCTCCCGCACCTCGCCCATGTTGGCCTGTCGCGCCGCCGCCTCCTCGTCGCCGTGGCGACGCCGGGCCCGTTCTTCGTCGCTGGCCACGAGGAACACCTTGACCGGCGCATCGGGGAACACGACGGTGCCGATGTCGCGCCCTTCGACGACGCCGCCGCGGTGACGTTCGGCCCAGTCTCGTTGGCGCGCGACCATCACCTCGCGAACACCGGGGTGGGCCGACACGACCGACACCGCCGCCGTCACCGCCGGGCCGCGGATGTCGGCCGTCACGTCTCGCCCGTCGAGCAGGACCGCGTCACCGTCGTCCTCCCCCGCCGTCTCCGCAACGACGATCTCGGCCGCGCGGGCGGCTTCCGTCACCGCGGCAGCGTCGGTCAGGTCGAGACCGCGGTCGAGCGCGGCCAGCGTGGCGGCGCGGTACATGGCGCCGGTATCGAGCACCGGGAACCCGAGTGCACGCGCCACGCCGCGGGCGACCGTCGACTTCCCCGATCCCGCCGGTCCGTCGATCGCGACCACGCGCCGAGCGCTGCTCATGCGTTCGTCCCGTCGGTGAGCGAAGTGAGGTCGTCGGCGAAGCTCGGGTAGGAGCTGGCGACCGCCCGCCAGCCTCGGACCGTGGACTCCCCGTCGCAGGCAACTGCCGCGACCGCCGCGGCCATCGCGACCCGGTGGTCGCCATGGCTCTTGAGCTCGGCGGCGCGCGGGCGCCCGCCCCAGATGGTGAGGCCGTCGGGCCGGGCCTCGACCTCCACCCCGAGCAGGGAGAGCTCCTGCTCCAGGGTGCCGATGCGATCACTCTCCTTCACCCGCAGCTCGGCCGCGTCGGTGATCTCGGTCACGCCCTCGGCAAACGCCGCCGCCACCGCGAGCGCGGGCACCTCGTCGATCGATCCCTCGTCGGGCGTGATCGTCGTGCCCGACAGCGGGGCCGCCTCGACGGCGATCTCGCCCACGGGCTCGCCCAGCCGCTCGCCGGTTTGGCGAACCTCGACGTGGCCGCCCATGCGCAGCAGCACCTTCACGAACTCGATCCGGGTGGGGTTGATGCTCACGTCCTCGAGCACGATCGACGATCCGGGCGTGACCGACGCCGCCACTGCGAAGAACGCCGCCGCCGACGGGTCGCCCGGCACCTCCAGCTCGAAGGGGGGTAGCGCCCCGCGGCGAACCCGGAGGGTGCGTTCGTCGACGATCTCGAGCGGAGCACCCAGGGCAGTCAGCATCCGCTCGGTGTGGTCGCGGCTCCGTCGGGGCTCGACGATCTCGGTCGTCCCGTCAGCCTGGAGCCCGGCGAGCACCAGGGCGGTCTTGACCTGGCCACTGGCGGCTTCGAGCTCGTGGCGGGCGCCGCCCAACCCGCCGCCGTGAATCGCGAGCGGAGCCCGCGTCGCGCCCTCACGCCCGTCGACGTGCGCGCCCATCGCTCGCAGCGGCTCGGCGATCCGCGCCATCGGCCGCGTGACCAACGACTCGTCTCCGGTCAGGACCGTCAGGAAAGGGTGCGCCGCCACCAGCCCAGCCAGCATGCGCATGGTTGTCCCCGAGTTCCCGCAGTCGATCACGCCCTCGGGCTCACGGAGGACACCCCCGAGACCGTGCACGGACACCGGCCCGCCGGCAGCCCGGCAGCGCACGCCGAGCTGCTCGAGGGCGAGGCGGGTCCGCTCGACATCGTCACCGTCGGGGACCCCGCCCACGCGACTGCGACCCTCGGCCAGCGCGGCGAACAGCAGGGCCCGGTGCGCGATGCCCTTATCCCCGGGCACGCGGAGTCGGCCCCGCAGGGGCCGGGGG
>JACDBD010000019.1 GCA_013695115.1 Actinomycetota bacterium
TACACGCAGTACGGGCCCCGGCAGTACGCCACGATCTCGGCGTCGGGAGGGAGGGAGCCGAGCCGCCGCTCGAGCTCTGTCACCGGCACCGAACGCGCGCCGGCAACGTGTCCGGCTTCGTACTCCGCGCTCGGCCGGACATCGATCACCGTCACTCCGCCATCACGAAGTCGTCTGGCTAGCTCGTCGCGACTTACCGGCTCGAGCCCGTTGCGCTGGCCAAGGTAGGCGTCGGCGAGACGGGTCACCTCGGCCACGTGCTCGCCCGCGACCGACCGCACGGCCTCCCAGAGCTCGAAGACGCGCCCGCCGGCCAGTGCATAGATCACCCGGGTGCCGTCCCGACGGGTGCTCAGCAGACCTGCCCGCGCCAGGGTGCGCAGGTGGTGCGAGGTGTTGGCGACGCTCTGACCGATCTCGGCCGCGATCTCCTCCACCGACCGTTCGCCCTGGGCGAGCAAGTCGACGATCTCGGCCCGGCGCCCGCTCGAGAGCGCCTTGGTCACCGAGGCCAGGGCCTCGAAGAGCGCGTCCTTGGCGGCCCGGTCACCCAATTGGCCCACGGTACGGAAAGCCCGCCCTGTTGTCAAGTGTTCAAATGAATACTTGACATATGGGTGATGATGCCCTATTGATTGAACTCGTCCTGTTACAGCGAAAGACGGGGGGTTCCCGAATGACAACGGCAACCGCGGCGCGGGCACGGCCCGGCACCGGCTCGGCACTGAGGAACGGATCGCTGATCATGGCGGTGGCCGGGCTCGGCTTCGTCGGCTACGGCGTCATCTTCTTCGTCCGCAACTTCAGCGACTCGTTCCTCGAGCTCGGGATCGGCCGGAACGAGGTGGACGTCGGCAAGGACCAGATCCGGGACTTCAGCCCGCAGCTCTACGACTACGTCGGCCACCTGCACATCGCGGTGGCGGGCTTCATCGCCGCTGCCGGCGTCGCCGTGGCCGCGCTCGCGTGGTTCGGCGTACGCCGAGGCGAACTGTGGGCGTGGGTGACGGCGGTGGTCGTGCCGGTGCTCGGGCTGGCAGTCGCGCTGCCGGCCCACTACCCGAACCACTTCGACACGCTGGGGCACCTGGGCCTGATCTACGCCGACACGCTGCTGTTCGTCGTGGGCGCGGCGCTCGCGTTCGTCGGCCTACGCGAGCAGGGCGCGGTCAAGTAGGCCGACGTGAGTTTACAATCCAGACGGCGCTGCCGAGTTCGACGCCCCGCGGCGTGACGTAGGGCTTGAGCGCGTCGCGCACCGCCTCCACTGCACGCTCCGCCTCTTCGGGCTCGGCGTCGGCAAGGAGCGCCTGACCGATACCCCCCTCGCGCATGAAGGTGACGGCGTCGTCGAGGGTGCCGCCCCCACCGATGAGAAGCGGCGGGCCGGCGGCTTCGATGTCGATGTCGGCGAAGCCGGCCTCGGCCAGGATCCCGGCGACCCGGTCACGATCGGCGAGGGCGAACATGCCGGGCGCGTCGGGCTCGCCGAGGTCGGGAAGCGGGACGTGTGCGGCCACAGCCACCCCGGGAACCATGAGCCACTCGTTCGCCTCGAGCCCTTGCCAGCACGCGAACGACAGGCGACCTGCGGGCCGAAGCGCGCGCGCGATGTTGGCGAACGCGGCGTGCGGATCCTCGAAGAACATGACTCCGAACCGGCTGAGGGCAACGTCCAGGCCCGCGTCCGGGAACGGGTGGATCTGAGCGTCGCCCTGTTCGAACCGGGCGTTGGTGAGGCCCTCCCGCTTTGTCCGCTCACGCGCCCGGGTAAGCATGGGCTCGGAAAGGTCGACGCCCAGTGCGGTCCCGGTCGTTGCGGCCCGGGCGGCGGCCAGTGTGGTGTCGCCGCAGCCGCAACCGATATCGAGAACGTCGTCGCCGGACCGGAGCGCCGCGCCCTCGAGGACGAGCTCCCCGAAGGGCTCCAGCATCGCCGAGTACCGCTCCTGCTGGGCGACCCAGTGGAGCGCTTCGTCGGCGTTCCAATGCTCGGCTTGCTCGGCATTGCCGGGCGCGACCCGCATGTCTCCTTCCGCGCCGGCGGCCATGCCGTGCTTATCCCCCCGAGACGTCCTGGGGGCGGGCCTTGCCCGCGGCGATCCACGGCATCATCGACCGGAGCCGCTCGCCGACCTCCTCGATGGGGTGCTCGGCGCCTTCGCGGCGCAGGGCGTTGAACTCCGGGCGGCCGGCCTGGTTCTCGAGGATCCATTCCTTGGCGAAGCGCCCGCTCTGGATCTCGTCGAGGATCTTCTTCATCTCGGCCCGGGTCTCGTCGGTGATGATGCGCGGCCCGCGCGTCATGTCGCCGTACTCGGCGGTGTCGGAGATCGAGTACCGCATGTTGGTGATGCCGCCCTCGTAGATCAGGTCGACGATGAGCTTCACCTCGTGCAGCGTCTCGAAGTACGCCGACTCGGGCTGGTACCCGGCGCCGACGAGGGTCTCGTACGACGCCTTGATCAGTTCGACGAGTCCGCCGCAGAGCACGACCTGCTCGCCGAAGAGGTCGGTCTCGGTCTCCTCCTCGAACGTGGTGTCGAGCACGCCGGCGCGCGTCGCGCCGAGCGCCTTGGCGTAGGCCAACGCGGTCTGCTTGGCCTTGCCGGTTTCGTCGGCACCGACCGCGACGAGCGACGGCACGCCCCCGCCCTCCTCGAACGTGCGTCGAAGCAGGTGACCCGGTCCCTTCGGGGCGATCATCCACACGTCGACGCCCTTGGGCGGGCGGACCTGACCGAAGTGGATGTTGAAACCGTGGGCGAACGCGAGCGAGTCCCGGTCCTCGAGGTAGGGCTCGATCGACTCCTTGTAGACGCGCGCCTGCTCGGTGTCGGGCAGCAGGATCATGATCACGTCGGCTTCCTTGCACGCGTCGGCGATCGACAGGACGCGCAGCCCGGCCTCCTCGGCCTTGGCCCACGACGACGAGCCGTCGCGCAGGCCCACGCGCACGTCGACCCCCGAGTCCTTGAGGTTGAGCGCGTGGGCATGGCCCTGTGACCCGTACCCGAGGATGGCGACCTTGCGCCCCTCGATGAGGGCAAGGTCGGCGTCGTTGTCGTAGTAGATCGTGGCGGGCATCTCGCTCCCTTCGCTTCTTGCGTCGCAAACCCACGCCGGGTGTGGGTTTGCGACGCCAAAACGTTACGCGCTGCGGTCCTTGACCGCCTTGAGCTTGGCGGGCTGACGGGCCAGCTTCGGCAGGGCGATGCGCCCGGTCCGCTGGAGCTCGACGATCCCGTACGGGCGCACCAGGTCGGTGAAGGCTTCGAGCTTGTCGGGGGCACCCGACACCATGAGCGTCAACGCCTCGAAACCCACGTCGAGGATCTTGGCCTCGAAGATCGAGGACAGCTCCGTGATCTGTGAGCGCAGTTCGGCCGCGCCCTTCACCGTCACGAGCATCAGCTCGCGCTCCACCGCGTCGTCGAGCGCCAGCTCGGTGATCTTGATCACCGGCACGAGCTTGTTCAGCTGCTTCGTCACCTGCTCGAGCGGCGCCGACTCGGCGTCGACCACGATCGTCATGCGACTGAACCGCTCGTCCTCGGTCGGGCTGACCGCGAGCGAGTAGATGTTGTAGCCGCGTCGCGAGAACAGCCCGGCGACACGCGAAAGCACGCCGAACTTGTTCTCGACCAGCACGCTCAGGATGTGGTGCTGCACGCCGTTCGGCACGACTACCGCCCTCCCGCCTTGTCGGTCTCGGGCCCGAGGATGATGTCGTCGTTCGAGCCCCCCGCCGGCACCATCGGGTACACCTTCTCCCGGTAGTCGACCCGGAAGTCGA
>JACDBD010000402.1 GCA_013695115.1 Actinomycetota bacterium
AGGTGCTCGAGCAGCTCGGTGAACGGCGTCATCGGGTACCCGGCGAAGAAGCGGCACCCGGCGACGATGGCGGCCTCGGCGATCGCCTCCGAGCCTTCCATCAACCGTTTTTGCGTCGCAGAGCCACCTGGGGCGTGGGTTTGCGACGCCAAAACGCTCATTCGGGCACCTCGGTCACGACCGGCTGCTCGAATCGGAACACCTCGAACACGAAGTCGGGGCACACCATCAGGCAGGCGGCGCACCCGGTGCACCCGGGGTGGAGCTGCGGATAGCGGTACCCAAGCTGGTTGATCTCGTCCGAGCCCGTCATCGACAGCACCCGGGGCGGGCAGGCGGTGATGCACAGCTCGCAGCCCTTGCAGACATCGGTGTCGATGGTGACCGTGCCGCGGCTCTTGATCGTGGTCATGCCGGCGCCGCCTCGTGCTCCCATGCCGGCACGGCGAGGTGCTCCGCGTGGTCGTACCCGGCTCGGATCGCCTCCTCGTTGGCGGCGATGTGCTGGCTCCGGTAGGGCGGGATCGACTCCCGCATGCCTTCGATCGTCGCGTCCAGCCCGACCAGCCCGGTGATCCCGACGTACGCGCCGGTCATCACCATGGAGCCCCCGAGCTCGTTGCCGAGTTCCGCGGCGAGCTCGGTCGCCCCCACCCGGAACACCCGGTACGAGTCGGTGTCGAGCACGGTCTCGAAGGTGGCGTCGTTGACCACCACCAGCGCGCCCGGCCGCAGCTTGCGCGCCACCGGGGCCCAGAACTTGTCGTGCATCGCGATCGCCGACCACGTGCGCGACACGAGCGGTGGCGACACGAGGGGAGTGTCACCGACGACCACGGTGCCGTCGGTGTTCATGCCCCGCATCGCGCCGCCGTAGACGCCGAAGAGCATGACGTGGCGGCCCTCGAGTGTCGCGCCGCGCGCGATCACCTGTGCCGCCAGCTGCACTCCCTGGCCACCGATCCCGGTCAAGAGCAGTTCGCGCTCCATCAACTCATCCCCTTGAGCGCAAAGTCGACCAGGTGCGCAACGTCCTCGTCGGATGGTGCTGTCCGCTGCACGAGTGACTCGTTCATGGAGCCCATGACCAGCTCGTAGATGGCGTCGGCGTCGCGCCGGGGGTCACCGTCGGCTACCTCGACCGCGGCCCGCAACGGCGCGAGCACGAGCTCGCGAGAGTGGCGGATCTCCTCCGGGAACCGGTCGGCGAGGCGAGCCCCGCCGAGCGCGAACGGCCGGGTGTTCTCGGCCGCGTCGCGGTTGCGGGCCTGCTCCATGACGCCCTCGATCCACACCCGCACCTGTTCCCGCCCGGCGTCGACGCCCGCGAGCCGGTGCTCGAGGTACCCCACCAGGCGCCGCTGCCCGTCGTCGAGCACCGCGAGCAGGAGCTCGTCCTTGCCCCGGAAGTGGCGGTAGAAGGCCTGGTTCGACAGCCCCGCCTCCCGCACGATGTCGCCCACCCGGGGGTCGACCCCGCCGGTGCGCCGCATCACGGTGTACCCCGCCTCGACCAGCCGGCGGATCTCGTCCGAGTAGGCCTCGCGCCGGGCGGCGAGGGAACGGGAAACGGCTCGGTCGGCGACCCCGACACCACCCGTGGGAACGGCGTTCTGCATCACCGGAATCCTATTCCGCCAGGAGCCGCTCCACCAGCAGGGTGCGCTGGACCTGGCCGGTGGCGGGGGTGCGGGGGAGGGCGTCGGCCAGCGCCACCCGCCGGGGCTGCTTGAACCCGGCCAGCCGGCCGCCGCAGTGCGCTCGCAGCCCGTCCACGTCGACCGAAACGCCGGGCGCGGCCACGACCACCGCGCACACGACTTCTCCCCACTGCGGGTCGGGCACCCCGACGACCGCGACCTCGGCGACGTCGGGATGTCCCGCGAGCACGGCCTCGACCTCGCCCGGAGCCACCGTCTCGCCACCGGTGCGGATGACGTCGCGGGCGCGCCCGACGATCGACAGGTAGCCCTCGTCGTCGAGCGCGCCGAGGTCACCGGTGTGGTACCAGCCATCGTGCAGCGCCGTCGCGGTCTCGTCCGGTTGCTCGAAGTACTTGTCCATCAGCAGCTCGCTGCGTACACACACCTCGCCCTCGTCGGTAAGGCGCACGTCGACGCCGGCCTGGGGGAGGCCGACGCTGCCGGGTTTGCGCAGCAGGTCGTCGTGGGCGAGCACGGTGCCCGCGCCCGCTTCGGTCGATCCGTAGAAGATGCGGGTCACGGTGTGGGGGAGCGCGTCGCGGATCGCGGCTACCAACTCGGGCGGCGTCGCCGACGTCCCGGTATCGGCCTCGCGCAGGCTGGAGAGCGCGTCAGCGGCCCCGCCGTGCTCGAGAACCCGGGCCCAGACCGCCGGGATCAGGTAGATGCGCGTCGCCTGCCGGCGGGTCACCGTGCTCACGAGGGCCTCGGCGTCGGGGACGCGCACGAAGTGGATCGGACGCCGCGCCTGCCAGCAGCCGAGCGCGAGCGTCCAGCCCGCCATGTGGAAGAGCGGAAAC
>JACDBD010000412.1 GCA_013695115.1 Actinomycetota bacterium
GTGTATCAGCGGGTCGCGCCCGAGCTCGTGCAGGAGCCGCTGAAGCACCGGGTCGGAGAAGCGATTCGCGACGAGCTCGTGGCATCGCCACACTTCGGCGACGTGACGGTGCGCCGCTACCCGTGGGAGAAGGTGTACACGCCGGATACCTACGTCGACCTGCTCGGCACGCACTCCGACCACCGCATGCTTGCCGACGACGCCCGCCGACGCCTTCACGGGGGTGTCGCCGACGTCATCGAGAGCCTCGGCGGAAGCGTCACCATCGGCTACACCACCGAGGTGCTGATCGCGGCGCGCGCCTAGGTTCTGGCCGGTGAGCGAGAGCGAACCAGACAACTGGGGGTACCCGCCCGAGCGCCACCTGCTGCGTGACCTCCGACTCGAAGCCGAGCATCGCCCCGACGGCACGAGCACCGCCTGGATCCCGATGACGCCCGAGGTGCAGACCCCGAAAGGCACCCCGTCCCTCGGCGCGGTCACGACGCTGGTGGACGCACTCGGCGGCGGCATGGCGATCCCCGCCGTGCTCCCCAACTGGATCGCGACCGCCGACCTCACCCTCCACCTGCTTCCCGGGCCCGCGGGTGAAGCGGTGGAGGCGCGTGGGCAGGTCGCCCGGGCCGGCCGGACGACGGTCGTGCTCGAGGTCGAGTTGTTCGACGTGCCCTCGGACGCACCGCGCGGCCTGGCCACGATGACGTTCTCGGTGATCGAGCGGGCCGTCGAGGCGCCGGTGTGGGAGCGGGATACGAGCACGGTGACCCGCATGACGATGGCGCTGCCCGGTTCCGGCTTCGAGGGCCACATGCACGAGGGCCTGGGGCTCGAGGTGATCGACGCGCCTCGGGGTGTGGTGGAGCTGCCGATCGGCGACTTCGTCCTCAACAGCTTCCGCGCCGTGCAGGGCGGCGCCTTCGGCGCGGTCGCGGGTGCCGCGGCCGAGGCCGCGCTCACGGAGGCGTGCGGCGTGCCGGTCGAAGCTGTCGACCTCCATCTCACGTACCTCGAGCTGGGCAGGATCGGGCCGCTGCGCACCGCCACGACCGTCCTGCGGTCATCGCCGTCCGAAGGTGCCGCTCGTGTGGAGATCGTCGATACCGGGGCCGACGACTTGCTGACCACTTGGGCCACGGTGGCGTGCGTGGCATGAGCGCGAACGAGTTCGAGCGGGCACGGTCCTTCGGGCGCTACATCGGGATGACGCTATGGGAGGTCGACGACGGCAGCGGCAGCCCGGTGATCGAGGGCTTTGCTCCGGTGCGCGACGCCGTCCGGGGACCGGGTGGCGGCATGGCCACCGGCGCGCTACTGACGCTCGCCGACGGCCTCGGTGGACTCTGCGGTGGGCTCGCGGTGCTGCCGCGCTGGGTGGTGTCGACCAACCTCATGTTGCGGGTCGCCCGGCTCGACCACGTCGGCCCCATCCGGGGTAGGGCGCGCGTCCTGCGCCGAGGCCGGAACGGTGTGGTCACCCAGATCGAGCTGCGCGACGACGGCAACGCCGATGCACTGGTGGGGGAGGCCGTGCTCACGTCAGCCGCGCTCGACCCGCCCGAAGGCATGCCGATGCCGCCCCGCCCGGTCGACATCGACCCGGGCCCGCTCCCCGAGATCGAGGGAACCCTGCGCGATGCGCTCGGCATCCACGAGGTCGACCCGCCCGATGGCTACGACGCCGCCGTCCGCATGGAGGTGACCCACGAGGTGCGGAACCCCTGGGGCATCGTTCACGGCGGCGCCACCGCGATGGTGATCGAAGCAGCTGTCGCGGTCGCGACCCCTGGCGCAGTGGTGACGGACACCGTCCTCCACTTCCTGCAACCCGGCCGCGCCGGTCCGATGGAAGCGAGAGTCCGCTCGATCGATCGTCGGTATGGCTCGGTCGGCTTGTACGACACGGGTGCCGGCGGTCGGCGGACCGCCGCGGCGGTCACGACGACTGCTGGTTGAACGCCACCTTGATCGCGCCGGTGCGATCCTGGGTCGCGAGGGCCGCGAACGCGTCACGCCAGTCGTCGAGATCGAAGGTGTGCGTCAGCATCCCGGTCAGGTCGATGCGGCCGTGGGAGACCAGGTCGAGGTAGTGCTGGATGCCGTGCTGGCGGACGCCGTCGATCTCCTCGAAGCCGAATGCGTTCGACCCCACCATCGACAGCTCCTTGAAGTACAGCGGAGTGTCCTCCCACAGCGTCGGCCCGTGCACGCCCGCCTTCACCAGCGTCCCCCGCGCCTTGAGGACGCGGCTGCCGACCTCGAACGTCTCCTTCTTCCCGATGGTGTCGTAGACGACGTCGATCGCGCCCGGGAACGCCATCGGGAGGCCGTCGGCGGGGGAGAGCTTGCCGCCCGACCATGCCACCGCTTCCTCGATCACCTGCACCGCCGGCTCGTGACCGATCACGGTCGCGCCCAGCTTGCGGGCCAACTCGGCCTGGGCGTCGAAGCGCGCCACCACCAGCACCTCGACGTCGGGGTACAGCGCGTGGAGGATCGCGTTCGCGCATGTCCCCAGCGCGCCGGCGCCGTACACCATCACCTTCCCGCCCGAAGGCGGCGGATGACGGGTGATCGAATGCAGCGACACCGCGAACGGGTCGGCGAACACCGCTAGCTCGTCCGGCACCGAGTCGGGCACCTTGAACAGCATCGAGTCGTGCGCCGGCATCAGGGTCGCGTACCCGCCGCTGGCGTCGCTCGACGTGCCGGTGTGGATGCCGGGGGCGATCGGGCCGACCGCGAACGACCAGCACAGGCTCAGGTCGCCGGTCTCACACGCGGGGCAGATCGGGTCGACGCCCCTGGGTGCGCACGACAGCCACGGGTTCAGCACCACCCGGTCGCCGACGTCGAACCCCTCGGCCTCGGGCCCGAGCGCGACCACGTCGGCCACGACCTCGTGTCCCAGCACCTGCGGGAACGAGACGAACCCCACCATGGGGTTGTCGGGCGACGCCACCGCCTCGCCCCAGTCCATGAACACCTGCTTGGAGTCGGAGCCGCAGATCCCGGTGAGCCGCGGCTTCGTCACCACCCAGTCGGGCAGGAGGAACCCGGGGTCGTCCATCTCGACGAGCTTCATCGGCGTCTGCGCCAGCGCCTTCAGGAGGTGGTTGTCCTCCTCCGGCTCCGGCTGGGGCTCGGGCGCGACCCCGTACAGCAATGCCTTCATGCGGAGCCGAGGCTAGCGTCGCGCCCTGGCAGCCGCCGCCGAAGGGACATGCCGTGCGCAGGCTCCTCGCCGTCACCGCCGCCGTGTGCGCCGCCATGCTCATCGCCGGCCCCGCCGGCGCGGACGAGGAGGAGGACCAGGCGATCGCCGATGAGACGGTGCTCCAGGCCTCCGACTTCCCCGACGACTGGGAGTCCACCCCCGCCGACGACGGCGGGGAGATCCAGCTTCCGGAGTGCAGGGCGATCAACCGCGCCACCGCCACCGCCGACAAGCAGCCGAACGCCAAGTCACCCAACTTCGCCGACTCGAGCGATGCCCTCGGCATCACCCAGGCCGAGAACGCGACCTACGTGTTCCCGAGCAAGAAGAAGGCAAAGGCCTACGCCACCCTCTTCGCCGGGGACGAATCCGAGGACTGCTTCCAGGCGGCGGGTGAGGCCGTGGCCGAGAGCGACGCGCCCGGTGCGGACGTCTCCGTCGAGAAGTTCGATGTCGAAGGACTCGGTGACGGCGGTGGCGGCTTCACGCTCGTGGTCGACGGCGTGTCCGAGGATGACGAACCCGTCGAGCTGTACGCCGACTTCTCGGCGGTCCGTGTCGACCGCGGCGTTGTCGTCTTCATCGCCCAGGGGAACGGCGAGCAGCTCGAGCTCGGTCCCGACCTGCTCGAGACCCTCGTCGGCCGGCTCGAGGAAGCGCTGTAGGCGGTGCGGAGACTGCTGTGAGCGACGAACTGACCGGGGCCGACCGGCGCCCGCCCGTCTCTCCCTGACGCCGATGGAGGCGACCGGGATCGCGGTCGTCACCGGTGCGAGCCGCGGCATCGGACGCGCGGTCGCGTTCGAGCTCGCCGCCCGCGGCTTCGACACGGTCGCCACGATGCGCGACCCCGGCGACGGGGCCGAGCTGCTCGACGAGGCTGAACGGGCGAAGGCGACGCTCCGGGTCGCGGCGCTCGACGTCACCCGGCCCGAGACCATCGACCTGCCCGAGGGGCTGCGCGTCCTGGTGAACAACGCCGCGGTGGAGAAGCCCCACCTGCCGTTCGAGGAGACGCCGATCGGCCTATGGCGGGAGATGTTCGAAGCCAATGTCTTCGGGCTGATCGAAGTGACCCGCCGCGCCATCCCGCTGCTCCGCGCCGGCGGCGGGGGTGTCCTCTGCAACATCACCTCGTCGTCGATGTTCGCGCCGGTGCCGTTCTACGCCGCCTACCGCGCCGGCAAGGCGGCCGTCAGCGCGATCGGCGAGAGCCTGCGCACGGAGTTGGCGCCGTTCGGGATCCGGGTGGTCGAGATCGTGCCCGGCCCCATCGACACCGACATGCTGCGGAGCTCGGCCGAGCCCCCGGATGCGCTGCGCTACGAGCCCTACCGGCCCATGGCCGAGCGCACCCACGAGGGGCGCCTGGGCATCGCCGACATGATCACCCCCGCGTCCGAGGCAGCGGCCGCGATCGTCGACGCCATCCTCGACGACGACGCGCCGCTGCGCTCGGGCTGCGACCCGCTCGGACGCGGCCTGCTCGACGCCTGGCGCGGTGCCAGCGACGAGGAGATGATGCGCAACATGCTCGGCACCTGGGTCGAGCCCCAGCCCTGACCGACTGTCGCCCCCGCGCGTAGAGTCCCTGACAGCCGCGTCAGGGGGGTCTACATGAATCCGCGGGTGGTGCTGATCGGGCTTGTTGGCGTGGCGATCGTTGCCACCATGTCGTTCGTGATCGTGACCAACGACGAGCGCGTTGCCGACGCCACGTCGGAGGAGCCCGCGAACACGGCAGCGGTTGGCGACGCGGCTTCGGCCGCGTCGGTCACCGACGGGCACGAGCACAACGCGTTGGCCGAGAGCCAGGAGAACAACCCCGACCACGCGGCGGAGAACCAGCCCGACCAGCCGCTCGACGCCGCGACCCGCGACCAACTCGCCTCCCAGCTGTCTCAAGCGCGCGACGTCGCGATGCGTTACCCGACCGTGGCCGACGCCGAGGTGGGCGGCTTTCACCGCGCCGGAAAGTTCGCTCCGGGCGCGGGGGCGCACTACGTGGCGTACGGCAACATGACCGGCGACCCGATCGACGTCCAGAAGCCGATGGCGCTCGTCTACGACGGGGTCAGCCCGGCGTCGGAGATCGTCGGGCTCATGTACTACGCGTTCGGTGTCGACGGCGCCCCCGAGGGATTCGCGGGTCCCAACGACCACTGGCACCGGCACCGCGGCGTCTGCATCCAGTTCCAGGCGGGGGTGATCGAGGTGCCGTTCCCGGTCGACACCGACGTCACCGCCGACCAATGCGAGCAGGTGGACGGCGACTACATGGAGGAAACGGCCTGGATGCTGCACACCTGGGTCGTCCCGTCCTGGGAGAGCCCGGCGGGGGTGTTCTCCCACGCCAACCCGAATCTGCTCTGCGCCGACGGTACCGACAACACCGACAAGATCGGTTTCTGCGCAGGGACCTAACAGTCCCCGCCGGCTACCAGTCGAGCGCGCAGGCGGGATCGACGCCGAGGACGGCGAGCATCCGGCCCAGCCCGATGAACGTCATGATGCAGAGGCTGAGGTCGACGATCTCCTCGTCGGAATAGCCGGCCCGCATGCGGCGCCAGAAGTCGTCGTCGAGGTTGGTGTGGTCGAGGGCGAAGCGCTCGGCGTACTCGATTGCCAGCCTCTCGCGCTCGGAGTAGTCGTCACGCTCCCGATACTCGGCGACGTGCGCGTACATCTCTTCGGTTACGCCCTGCTGCGCCACCGACGCAGCCCGATACGTCAGTCATATTGGGCACTCGTTGATCTGGGCGATGCGCATACGGGCGACCTCGCGCTCGCGTACCGGGATGATGCTCTTGTTGTAGGCCGCATGCGCGAGCTTCCCGGCGGCGATGCCGAGCTCCGGGCGCATGAGAAAGAGCTGCGTCGCCTCGCCGCCCTCGCCATCCGGGATGTCGATCCGAGCCATCTCTACGGCCTCGCTCGCTGCGGTACTAGCACCGGCCGCCCCACGGGCCCTTGCCCTGCCACTGGTAGAGCGTCCAGGCCATGTCGTCCTGGTCGTACTCGGACGCGCCGCGGGGGTCGAGGCCGATGAGCTCGAGCCGCCCGGCGTGGTTGGCGGCCGAGTTCCAGGTGCTCTGGAGGAACTGGTAGGCGCCGTAGTACGGGCCGGAGCCGTTGTAGGCCTGATAGTTCCCACCGCTCTCGATCGCACGCGTGCAGGCGAGGAACGGGTCCCAGTGCTGCGGGTGCTCACCCGGCGTGGGGTTGTAGTTGGCCGGCGGCGTCGGCGTCGGCGCCGGGGGCGCGGCGGAC
>JACDBD010000008.1 GCA_013695115.1 Actinomycetota bacterium
GGCGGGAACCCTACGGCCCGAGCCCCTCGACCACCCGACCCGGCCGAGCCCCGGTGACCGGCCAGCACCCAACCGGCCAGCACCCAACAGGAGGGTGCCAGCACGACGCTACGGGTACGTAGAAACCCTCGGGTTGGCCGTCCGCTCGACGGTCCAGGGGTGTTCGCGTGTGAACGTGGCCTCGACGTCGCGACGGGCGACCGGGCCGTAGGTGCGGTTGGATCGAAGGCCAGCGCCGTCGTCGTTGGCGGCGGGGCAGCCGGCCGGCGGGGGAGCGATACCGAACAGCGCGGCGGCGTTGGCCGACAGGATTTGCTGCTTGACGTCGTCGGTGAGCGCCGGATACCCGAAGCGCTCCTGAAACTCGGGCGTGATCTGAAAGGCGCGGAACGCGGCGATCTGGTCCTGGGGTGAGCCGTACCAGATCGAGTCGGTGCCCCACACGATCCGGTCGGCGCCGAACTCGGCCAGCAGCTTCCCGAGAACATGGGCGGCCTGGGTCGGGTCGCCCATCACGCTGCGCCAGGTCGAGCCCAGCTCGGGGTAGATGTTGCCGTCCTTGCCGATGCCGGCGGTGCGGGCGCTGGTGATCAGCCGGTTCACGCCCTGCGTCGCGGTCTCGGGCGTGTACGGCCCCTCGGTCTCGCCCGGCTCGTAGCCCGAGTGGTACACGACGAACTTGATGTCGGGGTTGGCTTCGGCCGCGGGGCCGATGTCGATCGGGTCGGCGTACCCGCGGTTGGGGCCGCCGACGAGGCCGAAGCCCTTGTGCACCGCGACGATCTTTGGACCGAGCTCGCGCACGTTCTCGAGGAACGCCACCCCCGACTGCGAGACGCCCGCTTCGTGGTCGTCGAGCCACCACGGCGGTCCGCCGGCGTGCGTGTACACCTTCCAGGCCGCGATCTTGTGCTCCTCGCGCAATAGCCGCATCGCCTCGAGCTGCTCGGCGGCGGTGCCGATGCTCGGGAACGTCTGGCCCTGGGTCAGTACCCGACCGCGCCCGCACAGCTCGGTGACGAGCCGCTTGACCGTCTCCATGTCCTCGATGGAGAGCGGGTTGGCGTCGCCGGGGATCGGGATCGACGACATCACGAGCATGTCGGTGTCGCTCTTGAGCAGCATCTCCTCGACGAGGTGGTCGACCGCGAAGCAGGCGCGGGGGTCGGTCTCGCCGCAGTTCTTCTGCGGGAAGAGGTTGCCGAGGACTCCGAGTTCGCCGGGCTGGGCGAGGTCGAAGTTGAGGTAGTGCACCTGCACGTCGAAGATGAACTCGTCGCCGCCGAGGAAGGATCGGGCGACGTCGGCGTCGGAGGCGGCGTCGACGGGGAGGTTGTAGCGACCGCCGGTCGCACCGTGGGCCTCGCGGGCGGTGCGGTCGAGCACCGTGAGCATGAGCGCGGCGCCCGCCACCGAACGGAGGAACGTCCGCCGGGACAAGCCGAGGCGGCGGGCCTGGCGGTCGGCCTCGTCGCGCGTGCGCCGGATCGTCTCGGCCGCGACCGGCGTGATCGGAAGCGGCAGGAACTCGCCGTTGGAGCAGGGCTCGAGCTTGATCGGCAGCTCGGCGTCGGGATCGTGGCGGTCGTCCATCACATGGCTCCCTCGCTCGGCGCCGGGATACCCGGCGCCGCCCTTCGGGTCGCTCGTCCGCACCGGGGCGCTCACCCTACGCCGCCGGGACACCTTTTGCACGGCGCGTGCAAGAGCTAGGTTCGGCCCATCGAAACGCTCGAGGTCGCCGTCGGCCCGCTGACGTTCGAGGCCCGGGCCGAGGGCCCGGCCGACGGCGAGGTCGTGCTCCTGCTGCACGGGTTCCCGCAGACCTCCTTCGCCTGGCGGCACCAGCTCGACGCGCTCGGCGGGGCGGGGTATCGGGCGGTTGCACCGGACCAGCGCGGGTACTCGCGCCGCGCCCGCCCGCCCGAGGTGGCCGAGTACCACCAGGAGCGACTGGTCGAGGACGCGATCGGGATGGCCGACGCCCTCGGCGCCGACCGGTTCCATGTCGTCGGCCACGACTTCGGCGGGCTGGTGGCGTGGCACACCGCCGCCCGGCACGGCGACCGGCTGGCGACGCTCACGTCGGTCTCGACGCCCCACCCCCGTGCGATGGCGCGTTCGATCCTCGAGGGCGGCGAGCAGGCGGAGAAGTCGAGCTACATGCTGTTCTTCCAGTCGCCGGAGGCGGAAGGCTTCTTCCTCGACAATGACGCCGCTGGTCTGCGCGGCCTCTACGAGACGGTGGGTCTCAGCGACACCGACGACTACCTGCGCGTCCTGGGCGAGCGCGCCGCGATGACCGCCGCACTCAACTGGTACCGGGCGCTCGACCGCGACGTCATCGAGCGGATGGGGGAGATCACGACGCCGACGCTCTACGCGTGGAGCACCGAGGATCCCGCGCTCGGCCGGGAGGCGGCGGAGGAGACCGCCGAGCACGTCGAGGGGCCCTATCGCTTCGAGGTACTGGAGGGCGTCGGCCACTTCATCCCCGAGGAGGCGCCGGACGCGCTGAATCGGCTGCTGTTGGACCACATCGGCGTGTCGGCCGGCTGAGACAGCGCGCCGGTACGCTCGCCCGGTGGCACAGGGGGAGACGCCGTCGAGGCGGGCGGAGCGGCGGCGGGTCGAGCGGCGGAGGCGTCGGGGCCGGGTGCTGGCGATCGTGGCCGCCGGCGTCGTGGTCGCGGGGGCCGCCGGCGTCGGTATCGTCCTCCTGACCGGCGATGACGGCGGCGGGGGACCGGCTCGACGAGCCTCCTCCCCCGAGACGACCACGACGACCACGGCCCCCTCGACCACGACGACCGCGCCGCCCTTCGTCGGCTTCGTCGACCCTGCGTCGGTGGGGCAGCCCTACGGCACCACCGTGCCCGGCGTCCTCACCTTCCGGGGCAACCCCACCCGTACGTACTACGGCCAGGGGCCCATACCGGCGGCGCCCCGGGCGGTCTGGCAGTACCCCGGCGCCTCGATGTGCTCGCTGTCGGAGGACGGGGGCGAGGTCACCAACTGGTGCGGGACGGGCTGGACCGGGCAGCCGGCGGTGTTCGAGCGCGACGGGCGCACCTGGGTGGTCTTCGGCGCTTACGACCGGGCGGTGCACTTCGTCGACGCCGCCACCGGCCAGGACATCATCCCGCCCTTCCCGACCGGCGACATCATCAAGGGGTCGGTCACCATCGACCCCGACGGGTACCCGCTCGTCTACACCGGCTCGCGCGACGGCTTCTACCGCGTGATCGCGTTCGACCGACCCCAGCCCACCGAGCTGTGGAGGCTCTCGGGCGACGAGGTGCAGCCGACGAAATGGAACGACGACTGGGACGGCAGCGCGCTCGTGCTGAACGACTTCCTCTTCGAGGGGGGCGAGAACAGCCAGTTCCACGTCGCGAAGCTCAACCGGGCCACCGGTCCCGACGGGCTGGTCACGGTCGCCCCCCAGCTCGTGTTCAATGCGCCCGGCTGGGACGACGAGCTCATCGCCGCGGTCGGCGACGAGGTGTCGATCGAGAACTCGGTCGCGGTGATCGGCGACACCGTGTATTTCGCCAACTCCGGCGGCCTGGTGCAGGGCTGGGACATCAGCGGGCTCCGCACGGGCGCGGGACCGCCGACCCGGGTGTTCCGCTTCTGGGTCGGCGAGGACGTCGACGCGTCGGTCGTGGTCGACGCCGAGGGAATGCTCTATGTCGGCGCGGAGTGGGAGAAGCACCGGCCCCGCGCCGCCGAGGTGGGGCAGATCCTGAAGCTGAACCCGGCAGCACCCAATCCGGTGGTGTGGGCCATCAAGGACCAGGGCGCGGACACGGCCGGCGTCTGGGGGACGCCGGGCCTCTACCAGGACCTGGTGATCGTCCCCACCAACGGGGGCCGCGTGCTCGGCATCGACCGCGCCACCGGCGCGGTGCGTTGGGAGAAACAGCTCCCCGGGCCGGTGTGGCAGTCGCCGGTGATCGTCGACGGCATCTGGATCCAGGGGGACTGCGGCGGGGTGCTGCACGCCTACGACGTGCGCAACACCCTCGTCGACCCGCCCGAGCTGTGGTCGGTGACCCTCGGAGGCTGCATCGAGTCGACCCCGACCGTGTGGAAGGGCCGCATCTACGTGGCCACCAGGGCGGGGTCGTTCTTCGCCATCGGGGACGCCTGACGCGCGTTTCTGCAGGTCAGCGGGGTGAACGGCCGGTATCCCCGTAGCTGTCATACCCCCTCGTCACAATCGGGACATGACCGTGATCCTCGTGATCCTCGTGATCCTCGTCCTGGCCGTGGCCGGGCTCGGCGCCGCACTCGTCCTCGTGGTGCGGCGTCCCCCGATCGATCAGGCCGCGCTGCTCGAGCAGCTCGTCACCACCAATCAGGCCCAGCTCAAGACCCAGCACGACCTCGCCGCGGCCGAGCTCGAGGGCAAGCGTTCGCTCATCGACCAGCAGCTCACGGTCATGACCGATCGGCTCGACCGTGTCGGTGGGCTCGTTCAGGAGCTCGAGACCGACCGCGAGCGCAAGTTCGGGCAGCTCAGCGCGCAGCTGAGCCAGCAGCACGAGGGTCTGTCGTCGCTCCTCGAGACGACCCAGAGCCTGCGTGAGGTGCTCTCGAGCACGAAGGCCCGGGGGCGGTGGGGTGAGCGCATGGCCGAGGACGTGCTGCGACTCTCCGGTCTGATCGAGAACGTCAACTACCGCAAGCAGCGGGGCATCGAGGGCGGCGTGCCCGACTTCACCTTCCTGCTGCCGAACGACCTCCTGCTGCACATGGACGTCAAGTTCCCCCTCGACAACTACGTCCGCTGCATCGAAGCCGAGTCCGAGCTCGACGAGCGTCGGTACCGCGACGACTTCCTGCGCGACGTGCGCGGCCACGTGAAGACGCTGGCGTCGCGCACCTACATCGACCCCCAGGGGGGCACCGTCGACTTCGTGCTCCTGTTCATTCCCAACGACAGCCTGTACACGTTCATCCACGAGCACGACGACTCGATCCTCGACGAGGCCGCGGGCCGGCACGTGGTGTTCTGCTCGCCGCTAACCCTGTTCGCGGTGCTCGCCCTGATCCGACAGACGATCGACAACGTCGCCTTGGCCCGGACCTCCGACGAGATCCTCGCCCTACTGGGCGCGTTCAAGAAGCAGTGGGGGGCGTTCGTCGAGAAGATGGACAAGCTCGACCGGTCGCTCACGACCGC
>JACDBD010000032.1 GCA_013695115.1 Actinomycetota bacterium
CTCTTCGGCGGCCTCGGCGCGGTATTCACGATCGTCGGCCTCGCGTCGTGAACGGCAAGGCCTCACTCGAGTTCTAGGCTTCGGCGTGTGGTGACGCGCCGCTACGAGACCGACGAGCTCACGGTCCTCTGGGACGCCCAGCGCTGCATCACACCGGCATCTGCCTCCGCGCGCTCCCGGAGGTGTTTGATGTGCGCGCCCGGCCCTGGGTGCGCATGGAGAACGCATCGACGGACGCGATCGTGGCCGCGGTGGAGAAATGCCCGACCGGCGCGCTGCGCTACGAGCGTGACGGCGTGCCCGAGACCGGGCCGGCCGAGACGACGATGGTGCAGATCCCCAACGGTCCGCTTCTCGTGCGGGGGCGCCTGCGGGTGGTCAGCGCGACCGGTGCGGTCGTGGCGGACGAGACCCGGCTGGCGTTGTGCCGGTGCGGCAAGAGCCAGAACGAGCCCTTCTGCGACAACTCGCACCGCCGGGTCGGCTTCGACGAGGCGTCCCCGCAACCGGACCGCCGCGACGACGCCGAGTCACCCGACGACGTCTGCCCTCCCCAGGACTTCGACGCCGGCCCCTGAGCGCTCCCGTTCCCGGAGAACCCGCTCCCGGGTCGGCACGCGCACCGTGATGTAGAGGACGCCGACGGCGCCGAGGGCCAGTACCACCGCGCGAATCGGCCAGGAGTCGATGCCGAAGGTCACGCTGAGACTTACCGCGACCACGATCATCGCGATGGCGATGACCTTGGCCCGCCGGGCCATGCCGAGCCCGGCGCGGTGGTCGCGCACCATCGGACCGATGCGGGGCAGGTCGAGTACCCAGCGCTCGAGTCGCTCGCTCGAGCGGGAGAAGCACCATGCGGCGACGATGAAGCACACCGTCGTGGGCAGCCCGGGGACGACGATGCCGATCGCGCCGACCGCGACTGCGAGAAGGCCGGCGACCAGCCACACGGCGCGGGCAACCCGTCCCACCGGGGGCAGCGCGGGTTGCTCGAGGCTCATGACACCAGGTCGACGACGTCGGTGACCACGAGGAACACGAGGAACACGATCACGGTGGCGTTGAGCGTCATGAGGGGGACTCGCCAGCGGTGTCCGCTCCGCTGGAACCGCCGGATGCTCAGCACGTTGAAGGCGATGGCGACCAGTCCGACGACCAGGCTCACGGCCGGGCCCACCCCCCCCGCCAGCCCTAGGAGAGGGAGGCCCCAGGGCAGGACGATGTAGGTCAGCAGGCAGCGGGTGCCCGAGATCACGAGCGAGAGGCTGAAGATTCGACTTGCCTCGAGCTGCTCGTCGGCGGTGGTGGTGGCGGAGGTGGGCGTCGTCACAGGCCACCAGGTTGCCTCAAGCGAGCGGGGGCAGGTGCATCGGCGGGCGGGTCCCTCCGGCTGAGCCCTTGACATCAAGTCGACTCGAGGTGCGATGGTGGACGGGTACCCAACGACCCCCGGAGGCTCTGATGGGGAGGATCGAGATCGCCTGCACCCTCGACACCGGTGAACGGGCGGCCCGCGGCGGCGAGTGGCAAGAGGTGGTGACGGCCGGGCTCGAGGATCGTGGCTGCATCCCCGGTGGGGTCCGGCTGCGCTTCCGACCCGGTGCCGCGACCACGCACCAGCTCGTCGACCTCGTGGCCGGCGAACGGGACTGCTGCGGGTGGGCGAGCTGGACCCTGACCTCCGCGGCCGACGCCACCGTGGTGGAGGTCACCGCGCCGGGTGACGGTGCCGGCGCGCTCCAGGCCCTGTTCGAGGTGACGAGCTGAGCGACGGATTGCGTATCGGCGAGGTGTCCCGCCGCACCGGCCACGACGCCTCGAAGCTCCGCTACTGGGAGGCGGTCGGGTTGCTCCCGCCGCCCCCGCGGGTCGCGGGCAAGCGCGCCTACCCGCCCGACGTGGTCGAGCGCATCGCGGTCATCGACCTCGCCCGGAAGGCCGGCTTCACCCTCGACGAGATCCGGGAGTTGCTCGACGGGATCGCCACGGGCGTTGCCCCGGGGAAGCAGTGGGCGGCCCTCGTCGAACGAAAGCGCCCCGAGGTCGACGAGCTCATCGCCCGCGCCCAGGCCATGCGCCGCCTGCTCGATCAGCTCGCCGCCTGCACCTGCCCGACCTTGGAGGACTGCGCGGTAGCTTCGACTCCGTGAGATCGGGTTCGGTCCGGCGCGCGACCACAACTGCTCGGGTGCAATCGGTCGACGGTGACGCGGCCCGCGAGCAACCGGACCACCTCGTGACCGAGGAGCCGATGGAAATCCGGGTCCACGGTCCCGGCCAGGCGCCCCAGTCGCTGGCGGTCACGATGCGGACGCCCGGGAGCGACTTCGAGCTCGCGGCCGGGTTCTGCCTCACGGAGGGCGTGATCGACACGCCCGACGAGCTCGCCGAGATCGCGTACTGCGTAGACGGGCCGGCGGCCCAGCAGTTCAATGTCGTCACCGTGCGGCTCCGCCGACCGGTCGACCTCGACGCCCTCGGCCAGCGCCGCTTCGTCGCCAGCGCCAGCTGCGGCGTGTGCGGCAAGGCCACGCTCGACGACGTCGAGGTCCGGTGCGCACCGGTTGGCGCCGGCCCCCGGGTCGCCCGCTCCGTGCTCGTCGGGCTGCCCGATTGCCTCCGGGAAGCCCAGACCGTGTTCGACGCCACCGGCGGGCTCCACGCGTCCGCGTGCTTCGAGCCCGACGGCACCCTGCTCAACCTGCGCGAAGACGTCGGCCGTCACAACGCGCTGGACAAGCTCGTCGGCCACGCCGTCCTCGAGCGCACGCTGCCCCTGTCGGAATGCGTGCTGCTGGTCTCGGGTCGGCTCAGCTTCGAGATCGTGCAGAAGGCGGCGCGCGCCGGCATCCCGCTGCTGTGTGCCGTGTCGGCGCCGTCGAGCCTCGCGGTCGAGGCCGCCGACCGCCTGGGCCAGACCGTGATCGGGTTCCTGCGCGACCCCCGCTTCAACGTCTACACGCACGCAGCACGCGTCGACCTCGCGTCCTGATGCGGCGGGGCTGATGGCTCGACGCAAACGGGGTGCGATCCGGTCGCCGCGCCGGCTTCGGCGCGACCTGTGGGTCGGCTTCAAGCCCTACGGCGCCGGCGAGACCAAGCCCAACCACTACGCCGAGATTGTGCGCACGGTGTGGGAGAACCGGCGCAACCTCCGCTACGCCTGGCGGATCCTGCGGCGCGGCGTCTGCGACGGGTGCGCCCTCGGCGTCGCCGGCTTCCACGACTGGACGATCTCGGGCGTCCACCTGTGCACGACCCGCCTGAACCTGTTGCGGGTCAACACGATGGACGCCGCCGACCCCGACCGCTTCGCCGACGTCGACTCGCTGCGCAGGTTGGACGGTAAGGAGCTCCGCGACCTCGGGCGGCTGGCGCACCCGATGGTGCGTCACCGAGGGGAGCCCGGCTTCCGCCGCGCGACCTGGAACGAGGCGCTCGATCTCGTCGCTGCCGCCATCACGCGGGCCGGCCCCGACCGTTTCGGGCTGTACCTCACAGCCCGCGGCCTCACCAACGAGACCTACTACGTCGCCCAGAAGGTCGTGCGTTTCCTCGGCTCACCCAACATCGACAACGCCGCCCGCGTCTGCCACGCGCCGTCGACCACCACCCTGAAGGAGGCCATCGGCGTCGGCGCCACCACGATCTCGTACACCGACCTCATCGACACCGACCTCGTCGTGCTGTTCGGGAGCAACGTCGCCAACGCCCAGCCGGTGGTCATGAAATACCTCTACCTCGCCCGGAAGCGGGGTGCCCGGGTCGCGGTGGTGAACCCGCTGCGGGAGCCCGGCCTCGAGCGCTACTGGGTGCCGAGCAACGTCGAGAGCGCCCTGTTCGGCACCCGCATGGCCGACGAGTTCTTCAGCGTGCACACCGGCGGCGACATCGCCTTCCTCAACGGCGTCCTCAAGGTGCTGGTTGCCGACGGTGGCCTCGACCGCGACTTCGTTGCGACCCACACCGCCGGGTTCGACGATCTCGTGGCCGAGCTCGGGCGGGACTCGTTCGACGACCTCGAGCGCGCCTCGGGCACGTCTCGCGCCGACATGACGCGGTTCGCGCAGATGTACGCCTCCGCAGGGCGGGCGGTGCTCGTGTGGTCGATGGGAATCACCCAGCACGAGCACGGCTCCGACAACGTTCGCGCCATCGTCAACCTCGCCCTCGCCCGCGGCAACGTCGGACGCCAGGGCGCCGGGCTCATGCCGGTGCGCGGCCACTCCGGCGTCCAGGGCGGCGCCGAGATGGGCGCGTACGCGACCGCCCTCCCGGGCGGCATACCCGTCGACGCCGCCAACGCCGGGACCCTGTCGGCGACGTGGGGATTCGAAGTCCCGGACCGACCCGGGCTCAACGCCGCCGAGATGATGGAGGCGGCCGGGCGCGGTGACCTCGACATCCTCTATTCGAGCGGCGGCAACTTCCTCGACG
>JACDBD010000051.1 GCA_013695115.1 Actinomycetota bacterium
GCCGACAAGCAGGCCGTGGGCCAGGTGGCGGCCGACATCCGCAAGATCCGCAAGCCCGAGCCCTACAAGGGCAAGGGCATCCGCTACGTCGACGAGTACGTCCGCCGCAAGGCGGGGAAGAGCGCCAAATGACGATGACCAAGCGAGAAGCGCGGGGCCGGCGGCACCGGCGGGTGCGCAAGAAGGTGCGCGGTACGTCCGAGCGCCCGCGCCTGGCGGTGTTCCGCTCCAGCCGTCACATCTATGCCCAGATGATCGACGACGTGCACGGTCGCACCCTGGCGGCGGCGTCGACCGCCGAGAGCGGGTTGAAGGGGAGCGCGACCGCGACCGTCGACGCGGCCAAGGCGGTGGGCAAGTTGATCGGCGAGCGGGCCAAGGCCGCCGGGATCGCGACGGCCGTGTTCGACCGGGGTGGCTTCCGTTACCACGGTCGGGTGGCGAGCGTCGCCGACGGCGCCCGCGAAGCAGGACTGAAGGTCTGAGGAGAGGGAGAGCGTGGCTGAGGGACAGTTCGAAGAGCGCGTGATCGCGATCAACCGGGTCGCCAAGGTGGTGAAGGGCGGCCGGCGGTTCTCGTTCACCGCGCTCGTCGTCGTGGGCGACAGCGCCGGCAACGTCGGGCTCGGCTACGGGAAGGCCAAGGAGGTGCCGGCCGCCATCCAGAAGGGGATGGAGGAGGCGCGCAAGAACCAGTTCTCGGTCGCGTTGGCGGGCTCGACGATCACGCACCAGATCATGGGCGTGCACGATGCTGCTCGGGTACTGCTCAAGCCGGCCGCGCCCGGCACCGGCGTCATCGCCGGCGGTGCCGCCCGGGCGATTCTCGAGGCCGCCGGGGTGCACGACGTCCTGGCGAAGTCGCTGGGCTCGTCCAACGCGATCAACGTCTCACGGGCCACTATCTCCGGGCTCCAGAACCTGCGCCGCCCCGACGAGGTTGCCAAGATGCGGGGCAAGTCGCCCGAGGAGGTCTCGACCACCGGGATGCTGCGGGCGTACCGCGAGCGCAACGCCCCGCCGGTCGAGATCACCGAGGTGAAGTAATGGCGACGCTCCGCGTCACCCAGGTGCGCTCCACCATCGGGGCCAAGCCCAAGCAACGGGGGACGCTGCGCGCCCTCGGGCTGCGCCGCATCAACCACACCGTCGAGCTTCCCGACCGTCCCGAGATCCGCGGCATGGTCGAGAAGGTGCCCCACATGGTGAAGGTGGAGGAGCAGCCGTGAAGATCCACGACCTCAAGCCTCCGGCCGGCTCGAAGACAGCGCGTCGGCGCGTCGCGCGTGGCATCGCCGGCAAGGGCGGCAAGACCGCCGGCCGGGGGATGAAGGGCCAGCGCGCCCGGAGCAAGGTGAAACCCGGGTTCGAGGGTGGTCAGACACCGATCGCGCGGCGCACGCCCAAAGCCAAGGGCTTCAAGAACCCGTTCCGGGTCGAGTACGTCGTCGTCAATCTCGACACCCTCGAGACGTTCGATGCCGGCACCGAGATCGATCCCGGCGTCCTGCGCTCGCGCGGCCTGGTCGCCAAACGCGGCCTGGTAAAGATCCTCGGGCGGGGCCAGCTGACCAAGGCGCTCACGGTGCGCGCCCACGCCTTCTCGTCCGCCGCCACGAGCGCGATCGAGGCCGCCGGCGGCCGGGCCGAGAAGCTCCCCTTGCCCTTCGGTGACCGGCGACCCCCCGCCAAGGGGAACGCTCTCACCAACCGCTAACCTCGAAGCTCCAGGCTCCCAGGAGGCCGCCTCTCCATGCTGTCCCGGCTGCGGAACATCTTCCGGGTGCCCGACCTGCGCAAGAAGATCCTGTTCACGATCATCATCGTGGCGGTCTACCGGGTCGGGGCCCACCTCCCCGTCCCCTACGTCGACTTCCAGGCGATCAAGAGCCTCCAGGACCAGGCCAACAACTCCGGCGTCGTCGGCTTCCTGGACCTGTTCTCGGGCGGGGCGATCACCAATGTGGCGATCTTCTTCCTCGGGATCATGCCGTACATCACCGCGTCGATCATCATGCAGCTCCTCGGTGTGGTGATCCCGAAGCTCGAGGAATGGCAGCAGCAGGGTCAGGTCGGTCAGAAGAAGATCACCCAGTGGACGCGGTACCTCACGGTCGCGCTCGCGCTCGTGCAGTCGACCGGCTTCGTGTTCGCGCTGCACCAGGGTCAGACCGGCGGCGGTTTGTTCAACTTTGCCGGCCTGCCCGAGGGCACGGACCTCATCCCCGGCTTCAACGCGCCGCGCGCCGCGCTGATCATCCTCACCTGGACCGCCGGGACCGCCCTGGTCATGTGGCTGGGCGAGCTCGTCACCCAGCGCGGCATCGGCAACGGCATGTCGATTCTGATCTTTGCCTCGGTCGTCTCCCGGCTGCCGGCCCAGGGCGGCGCCATCTACAGCGAGGGGAGCAAGTTCCAGTTCTTCACGATCCTCGCCATCGGCGTGGCGATGATCGTGGGCATCGTGTTCGTGGAGTCGGGCCAGCGCCGGATTCCGGTGCAGTTCGCCAAGCGGGTGGTCGGTCGGCGCATGTACGGCGGCCAGAGCACGTACATCCCGCTCAAGGTGAACCAGTCGGGTGTGATCCCGGTGATCTTCGCCAGCTCGATCCTGTCGTTCCCCGCCCTGATCGCCTCCGTGACCCCGTGGGAGGGGGTGCAGGAGTGGATCAACGACAATCTGGTGCAGTCGCAGGGTTGGTTCTACATGGGCTTCTACACGATGCTCATCATCTTCTTCGCCTACTTCTACACCGCGATCGCGTTCAACCCGGCGCAGCAGGCCGACATCATCCGCAAGCAGGGCGGGTTCATCCCCGGCATCCGGCCGGGGCCGCCGACCGAAAAGTACCTGGCCAAGGTGCTCAACCGCATCACGTTGCCGGGCTCGCTCTTCCTTGCCGCGATCGCATTGGCGCCGCTGCTCGTCTTCGCGCTGTGGGACATCTCCCAGTTCCCCTTCGGGGGTACCGCGCTGCTCATCACCGTGGGTGTCGCGCTGGAGACGATGAAGCAGATCGACAGCCAGCTAATGATGCGGAACTACGAAGGCTTCCTCGCTTGACGTGGACCGAGGGGTAGCGCGTTATGGGTCGCGGCCCGCGGGTGGTCCTGCTGGGCAAGCAGGGCGCGGGGAAGGGCACGCAAGCGGCGCGCCTCGCCGAGCACTACGGCATACCCCACGTCTCGACCGGAGAGCTGTTGCGCGCCGCTGCCGCCGCCGGCACCGAGTTCGGGAAAAAGGCGGAGGAGTACATGAATCGGGGCGAGTTGGTCCCCGACGACGTCGTGTTCGGACTGCTGGCCGAGCGGGTCGCCGCCGGCGACCGGGTCGAGAACGGCTTCGTGCTCGACGGCTTCCCCCGCACCGACACCCAGGCGATCGAGCTCGACCGAGCACTCGAGGGCCACCCGCTCGACATCGCGATCAATCTCGACGTGCCCACCGAGACCGTTCTCGACCGCATCGCCGGCCGACGGGTGTGCGAGAACTGCGGAGCCACCTACCACGTCAGCCTCCCGCCCAAGAAGGACTGGACCTGCGACGAGTGCGGCGGCAAGGTCGTGCAACGCGCCGACGACACCGAGGACGCGGTGATGCGCCGCCTCGAGCTCTACGAGCAGGAGACGGTGCCGATCATCGACTACTACCGCAAGCTCGGGAAGCTCGAGGTCGTCGACGGCGAGGGCGACGGTGACGACGTGTTCAAGCGGCTTGTCACCGCGGTCGACAGCCGCCTCTAGCGCCCGATGATCACCCGCAAGTCGAAGGAACAGATCGCGCTCATGCGACGCGCGGGAACGGTGGTCGCGGAGATGCACGAGGTCTGCATCCGTGCCGCCAAGCCCGGCGCCACCACCGCCGACGTCGACCAGGCGGCCCGCGACGTGCTCGATCGCCGGGGCGCGCAGTCGAACTTCCTCAACTACCACGGGTTCCCGGCGGTCGTCTGCACGTCGCCGAACCATGTGATCGTCCACGGCATCCCGAGCGATGACGTGAAGCTGGAGGACGGCGACATCCTCTCGATCGATTGCGGGGCGATCATCGAGGGCTGGCACGCCGACGCCGCCGTCACCGTCCCGGTGGGCGAGATCGACGAGGAGTCGAAGCGCCTCCTGGAGGTGACCCGGGCCTCACTCGAGGCCGCGATCGAGCAGGTGGTCGAGGGCAACCGGCTCGGCGACATCGGCGCCGCGGTCGAGGGGATCGCCGAGGGGGCTGGGTTCTCGGTCGTGCGGGAGTACGTCGGCCACGGGATCGGCACCGCCATGCACGAGGAGCCCCAGATCCCCAACTACGGCCCCCCGGGACGGGGGCTGCGGGTCAAGGAGGGCCACGTCTTCGCCATCGAGCCCATGGTCAACGCCGGCGGGCCCGAGACCGAGCTGCTCGACGACGGCTGGACGGTCATCACCCGGGATGGCCGCCGCTCGGCCCATTTCGAGCACACGATCGCCGCAACCGACCGCGGCCCCGAGGTCCTGACCCTGCCCTGGTGAGCCGGCCCCAGAAGGGCGAGTTCTCAAGGATTTTCCGCCTGGTGTAAGATTTTTTGCTGGCCCCGAGGTCGAATTTCCCGGCTCGTTCCGCGCGCCGGCTCGGGGCCCCGAGAAGCAGGTGGGAACTCTGGCAAAGCCCAAGGACGACACGATCCTGGTCGAGGGGACGGTGGTCGAGCCGTTGCCCAACGCCATGTTCCGGGTCGAGCTCGAGAACGGGCACAAGGTGCTCGCGCACATCTCCGGGAAGATGCGCATGCATTACATCCGGATCCTCCCGGGCGACAAGGTGCAGGTCGAGCTCACGCCCTACGACCTGGGCCGGGGTCGCATCACCTACCGGTACAAGTAAGGCAGTCGATGAAGGTCCGTCCGTCGGTCAAGAAGATGTGCGAGAAGTGCAAGATCATTCGCCGCCACGGCGCGGTCCGGGTCATCTGCACCAACCCGCGCCACAAGCAGCGTCAGGGATAGGTAGGAGAAGGTCGTGGCGAGAATTTCCGGTGTCGACATACCCCGTGAGAAGCGGCTCGAGGTGGCGTTGACGTACATCTTCGGCGTCGGTCGGAGCACCGCCCGCACGGTGTGCGAAGCCAGCAAGATCTCGTGCGACACGCGCGTCCGCGATCTCACCGACGAAGAGGTCGCCCGGCTGCGGTCGTGGGTCGACCAGAACCTCCAGGTGGAGGGTGACCTTCGCCGCGACGTCTCGCAGAACATCAAGCGCAAGCAGGAGATCGGCAGCTACCAGGGCATCCGGCACCGCCGGGGCCTGCCGGTCAATGGCCAACGCACCCGCACCAACGCCCGCACCCGCAAGGGACCGAAGAAGACGGTCGCGGGCAAGAAGCGCGTCAAGAAGTAGAAGAGGAAGTAGGAGAAGGTGGCCAAGCCAGCGGCGGGTGGACGACGCCCCAAGAAGCGCGAGCGCAAGAACATCAGCTACGGCATCGCGCACATCAAGTCGTCGTTCAACAACACGATCATCACGTTCTCCGACCAGCAGGGGAACGTCCTCGCCTGGGCGTCGTCGGGCAATGTCGGCTTCAAGGGCTCGCGCAAGTCGACGCCGTTCGCGGCCCAGTTGGCGGCGGAGACGGCGGCACGGCGCGCCATGGAGCACGGGGTACGCAAGGTCGACGTGGTGGTGAAGGGCCCCGGCTCAGGCCGGGAGACGGCCATCCGCTCGATCCAGAACGCCGGCATCGAGGTCGCCGGCATCAAGGACGTCACCCCCATTCCACACAACGGCTGCCGACCGCCCAAGCGGCGGAGGGTCTGATGGCGCGCCACACCGGTCCCGTGTGCCGGCTCTGCCGGCGCGAGCGCATGAAGCTCTTCCTCAAGGGCGCCAAGTGCGACTCGATGAAGTGCCCGGTCGAGCGCAAGCCGTATCCGCCCGGCCAACACGGCCGCGGCCGCATCCGGGAGAGCGAGTACCTACTCCAGCTGCGGGAAAAGCAGAAGGCGCGCCGGATCTACGGGCTCCTCGAGCGGCAGTTCCGCAACCTCTACGCCCAGGCCGCCAAACAGTCGGGCATCACGGGCGAGAACCTGCTGCGGATGCTCGAGCAGCGGCTCGACAACGTGGTGTTCCGCGCCAACTTCGCCGCCAGCCGCAACCAGGCTCGCCAGCTCGTCCGTCACGGTCACGTGACGGTCAACGGCAAGCGCGTGACCATCCCCTCCTACGAGACCCGCAAGGAAGACGTAGTCGAGATCCACCAGAAGGCGCGCTCGAACATCGTGCTCCGCCACAACATCGACACCCTCGACCGGGCGGTGCCGGCGTGGCTCGAGGCCGCGCCGTCCGACTTCAAGGCGACCGTGCGCGAGCTCCCGCTGCGCGAGCAGATCGACGTGCCCGTGCGCGAGCAGCTCATCGTCGAGCTCTACTCCAAGTAACCCCCCCCGCAACCAGAAGCGAGAAGCCATGCTGATCATCCAGCGCCCAGAAGTCGAAGCCGGCGAGCCCGAGGGGAACACACAGCAGTTCGTGATCTCCCCGCTCGAGCCCGGGTTCGGCCACACCCTCGGCAACTGCCTGCGCCGCACCCTGCTGTCGTCGATCCCCGGCGCAGCCGTGTCGCAGGTGCGCTTCGACGAGGCGCTGCACGAGTTCGACGTGATCCCGGGGGTCAAGGAGGACGTCACCGACCTCATCCTCAACCTCAAGGACCTCGTCCTGCAGTGCGAGTCGGAGGAGCCGGTCACCCTGCGCCTCGACAACCGCGGCCCGGCCGACGTGACCGCCGCCGACATCCAGACGACCGCCGACGTCGAGGTGCTCAACCCCGACCTTCTGCTCGCGACCGTCAACGCCAAGGGCCGCCTCGCCCTCGACCTCACCGTCGAGCAGGGCCGGGGCTACCTGTCGGCCGAGCGCAACAAGCGCACGTCGACGATCGGCGTCATCCCCGTCGATGCCATCTTCTCGCCGGTGCGGCGGGTGGCGTTCCAGGTGGAGCCGACCCGGGTGGAGCAGGCGACCAACTACGACAAGCTCACCCTCGACGTCGAGACCGACGGCTCGATCTCGCCCCGCGACGCGCTCGCGTCCGCCGGCGACACCCTGCGCAACCTGGTGGGTTTGGTGGCCGAGTTGTCGGCGGCGCCCAAGGGTCTCGAGCTCGGTGAGGTGTCGCCGGCCACGGCGGCGTCGCCCGACCTCGAGCTGCCCATCGAGGAGCTCGATCTGAGCGAGCGGCCCCGCAACTGCCTCAAGCGGGCCCGGGTCGACACCATCGGCCAGCTCGTCCAGAAGACCGAGGACGACCTCCTCGCCATCACCAACTTCGGGTCGAAGTCGCTCGAAGAGGTGCTCCAGAAGCTCGATGAGCGCGGGCTCGCGCTGCGGGTCAAGGAGTAGGGCCGATGCCGGCACCCCGCAAGGGGCCCCGGTTCGGGGGCAGCCCGTCGCACCAGCGACTGATGATGGCGAACCTCGCCGCGCACCTGTTCGAGGCGGAGAAGATCACCACGACCGTCGCCAAGGCCAAGGCGCTGCGGCCCTACGCCGAGCGGCTCATCACCAAGGCCAAGAAGGGCGGGGTCCACAACCACCGCCAGGTCGTGGCCAAGCTCCACGACAAGCAGGTGGCCCACAAGCTGTTCGACGACATCGCCTCGCGTTACACCGAGCGCAACGGCGGTTACCTGCGCATCCTCAAGCTCGGCCCGCGCCCGGGTGACCACGCGCCGATGGCTCGCATCGAACTGGTGTAGATCCAGGTCTATAGCGTCCCGATGACGCTGTTCGAGGGCGCGGCCGACAAGGGCAGCGCTGCTCGTTGCAAGCTCGTCGTCGCCTACGACGGCACCGACTTCCGGGGCTACGCCGGCCAGCCCGCCGTCCGCACGGTCGAGGGAACATTGTCGGAGGCGCTCGCGAAGGTGCTTCACGCTCCGGCGACCAACCTCGCCTGCGCCGGGCGAACCGACGCCGGGGTGCACGCCTGGGGCCAGGTGGTGAGCTTCGACGCCGCCGCCGATCTCGACGTCCAGCGCGTGAGCAACGCGCTGAACGGGATGCTCGCCCCCGAGATCGTCGTTCGGTCGGCTGAGCTGGTCGAGCCCGGCTTCGACGCCCGCCGATCGGCGCAGTGGCGCACCTATACCTATGCGGTCGTCAACCGGCCCGTCCCCGATCCCTTCCTCACCCGCTACGCCTGGTGGGTCCCCGAACCCCTCGACCTGGCCGCTCTGCGCCTGGGTGCGGACCCGTTCGTGGGCGAGCACGACTTCGCATCCTTCTGCCGCGCCGGGCCCGAGGGGTCGACGACGGTGCGGCGGGTGCTGGCGTCTCGATGGGTCGCGGCCGAGGACGGCGTGCTGCGCTACGAGATCGCCGCCACCGCGTTCTGCTGGCAGATGGTCCGGTCGATCGTGGGCACGCTCGTCGACGTCGGCGTGGGCAAGTTCCGCCCAGGTGACCTCATGCGCATCATCCGCTCCCGCGACCGCGCCGCCGCCGGACGGCTCGCGCCACCCCAGGGTCTGTGCCTGTGGGAGGTCGGGTACTAGACAAGATGGCTGGCGTATGAGCTATCAGCCGCTGGCAACCACGGATCAAGTTCTCGCCGAGCGACTCGCAAACGCTACCTGGATGGCCTGCTTCGAGAGGCGCGTCCAAGTCGACGAAGAGCTGGCGAAGCGAAGCAGCAACTCTCAATGGAGTCACGCCTCGACGACGATGGAACTCGATGTGTCCCGTCCCGATCTGTGTGGAGCGAACGGTAGCGTGAGGACCGTGGTCCGCAACGCCACCCGCAGCGACGTCGCCCGCTTCCGCGAGATGTGGGCCGACGAGCTCGCCGGTGCCGCGCTGTACCGCGGCCTCGCCGAGCACGCCGGCGACGAGTCGAAGGCCCGGATCTACCGCTCGCTGGCCGAAGCCGAAGAGCGCCACGCCGCCCACTGGGCCGCGCAGCTGCGCCAGGCTGGTGTCACCGACCTACGGCCGCCGCGCACCCCGTTCCGGGTGCGGACGCTGCGCCGGCTGGCCCGCTGGCTCGGCACCGACGCGGTGTTGCCGATCGTGTTGCGGGCCGAGGCCGCCGACGCCGAGAAGTACGAGCAGGTGGCCGAGGCGCCCGCCGCGATGGCGGCCCAGGAGGCTGCCCACGGCAAGGT
>JACDBD010000072.1 GCA_013695115.1 Actinomycetota bacterium
GCGGCACGAAGACGAACGTGATTCCCGACAAGTGCGAACTCCAGGTCGACATCCGGACGCTGCCCGACCAGACCGCGGCCGAGGTCGACGCCATGCTCCGAGACGCGCTGGGCGACCTCGCCGACAATGTTCACATCGAGAGCAACGACGACCCGCCCACCGCGTCACCGACCGACACGCCGCTGTGGGAGTGCCTCGAGCGGGTGTCGGGCAAGCTGGTCAAGGACTCGGCGCTGGTGCCGTTCATGATGGTGGGCGGCACCGACAACCGCTACTTCCGCCGCGCCGGGTCGGTCGGGTACGGCTTCGGCCTGTTCAGCAAGCGCATCGGGTTCGAGGACTACGCCACCATGTTCCACGGCAACGACGAGCGCGTCGACCAGGAATCGCTGACGATGACGACGCAGCTCTGGGAAGCCGTCGCCCACGACCTCCTGGGGTAACGCGACCTACGAGTCGTCGGGCTGGTCGCGGAGGAAGCGCTCGAGCTCGGCTGCCAATGCGTCGCCCGAGGGGATCTGGCTCTCATCGACGACCTGGAGCTCGGCTTCCTCGGCCTGCTCCTCCAGCTTGCGGACGTAGGCGCTGACCTCCTCGTCGCCGGCGACGACTTCGTCGACCCGGTCGCGCCAGGCGGCGGCGAGCTCGCCGAGTTCCTCGAGCTCGAGCGGCACGCCCACCAGCTGACCGAAGCGTTCGAGCAATGCCCGTGTCGCCACCGGGTTCGGGGGCGCGGCGACGTAATGCGGCACCGGGGCCCACAGCGACGCCGACGCCACTCCCCGCTCCCGGCAGGTGTCGTGGAGCACGCCCACGATCCCGGTCGGGCCCTCGTAGCGCGAACGCGTGAGCCCGAGGCGCTCGATGAGCTCAGAATCGGTGGCCGCCCCGGTGATGGTCGTCGGTCGGGTGTGGGGCACGTCAGCCAGGAGCGCCCCGAGCGTCACCACCATCTCGCATCCCGTCTCGGCCGCAACCGTCAGCACCGCCCCGCAGAACGACTTCCACCGGTAGCTGGGCTCGACGCCCCGCAGCACCACGAGGTCACGGTCGGCGGATTCGATGCGGGCGGCGAAACACTCGTTGGCGGGCCACTTGATCGTGCGGGTGATGCCGTCGGCCATCTCGACCTCGGGCCGGCGGGTCTGGAAGTCGAAGTGCTCCTCGGGGTCGATCCAGGCGAACCGGGCCCCGCCGTAGCGCTGGCTCAGCCAGGTAGCGGCGTCGGAGGCGGCGTCGCCGGCGTCGTTCCAGCCCTCGAACCCGGCGACGAGCACCGGCCGCCGCAGCATCGGTCGGTCGTCCCACACGAGCCCGTCGCGTTCAGCCACACGCGCAGTGTACGACCGCGTGCGCGCTACCCCTTGGTGCCTCGGAGCTGGCTGAAGTCGACGGGATAGCCGCCGTTGGCGACGATCGCCTTCGACCACGGCTCGACCAGGCCGAACAGTTCGTCGGCACGATCGCCGAGGCGGTCGACGATCTCGCGCTCGGCCCGGTCGGTCTGGAGCTCGATCTCCTTCCGCAGCGCCTTGCCTTCGGGCGTGAGCGCCCCATCCTGCAACAGGCCGCGCTCCTCGAGCCGCTCGACGGCGGCGTCGACCTCCTCCTCGTTCCAGCCCCGGGTGTACACGTAGCTGCGCGGAGGAATGCCCCACGCCAGCTCGGTCAGGACGGTGATCTCGGTCGAGTCGACGTGCCCGACCCAGGCGGCGATGTGCCCGTCACCGCGGTGTTCCCGCACCAGGTCGGCGGCGTGCCAGAGGTTGCCCCACGCCGACTCCGGTCGCGGCAGCACCGACAAGCCGGAGTACAGCATCCGGCCCGACGGGTCGACGCCGTCGGTCATCTCGTAGAGCAGCTTCGTCGCGTGCGCCACCTTGTCGGTGGGATCGCCCAGTAACCGCTGAAGCTGGGCCTCGGCGCCGGCGAGCCGCGCCGCCAGCATCGGCTCGGGGTCGGTCTTCGACCATCCCCCGGTGACCGCGTCCTTCACGACCTCGGGCTTGAACGCGGCGAACGCGGCGCAGATCACGCTCCACGGCGCCTTGCCCAGGCACGCGCCCCGGCTGCAGAAGTAGCCCTCGAAGTAGTTGAGGCCCAGCTCCTTGTAGCCCTCGGTCGCCTCGGGCGCGAAGTACACGCCGGCCGCGATCGGCTCCAGGTGATCGCGCAGCCGCCGGGCGGTCGCGTGCAGATCGGTCATGCCAGTGCTCCCATCTCGCGCAGGCGCGCGATCTCCGCGGGCTCGACGCCCACTTCCTTCAAGACTTCGTCGGTGTGCTCGCCGGTCGCGGGCGCGGCCTTCCGGACCAGGTGGGGCCGGTCGTCGAACTGCGCCGGGCTGCCGGGGAGACGGGCCCGGTCGTGCGACGGATGCGCCGCGAGGTAGCCGTTGGCGAGCACCTGCGGGTCCTCCAACACCTCGGCCGGCGAGGCGATCACCGACCAGATGGTGTCCTCGGCCGCCAGTCCGCCCCGCACGTCCGCCAGCGTCATCGCCCCGATGCGCTCGCTGATGAGTTGGTGCAACTCCTCGCGGTGCTCGGCCCGCGCCGCCGTGCCGACGAAGCGGGGATCGTCGACGAGTTGCGCGAGCCCGAGCGCCCGGCACGCCGGCGCCCAGTGGCGGGCGTCGTCGAGCATGTTGAGCATCACCCAGCGGCCGTCGGCGGTCCGGTACGAGCCGATCAGTGGGTTCGACAGCGGCCGGGCCGCGTCCATGGTCGGCGGCGCCTCGCCGAGCACCGACGTCGCGGTCAGGTCGGGCGCGAGTGTCCAGGTGGCGGCGGCGAGCAGCGACACATCGACGACCATCCCCTTGCCGGTGCGCTCGCGTTGATACAGCGCCGCGGCCACGCCGCCGGCGAGGTAGGCACCACCGGGACCGTCGCCCATCGCGCCTCGCTGCATGATCAGCGGGCCCTTGGCCGGGCTCAACATGTGGGCGATCCCGCCCCGGCACCAGTACGACACCGCGTCGAAGCCGCCCTGGTCGGCGTCGGGGCCCTGCTGGCCCTGGCCGTGCCCCTTGGCGTAGATCAGCCGGGGGTTCACCGCCCAGACGTCGTCGGGCTCGACCCGCAGCTTCGCCCGGGCCGACGGCAGGAAGTTGGTGATCATCACATCGGCCCAGGTGACCAGCCGGTCGAAGACGGTCCGGCCGTCATCGGTGCGCAGATCGATCGAGACGCCCCGCTTGTTCCGGTTGTACAACTCCCACAGGTGGTTGAAGTCGCCGGTGTCGGGCACAAAGCCCGCCGCCTGCACCGCCCGCAGCGGGTCGCCAGTCGCCCGCTCGACCTTCACGACGTCGGCACCCCAGTCGGCGAGCACCGCCCCGCACGCGGGGACGAAGCCGTACTCGGCCAGCTCCAGGACCTTCACTCCGTCGAGCACGTTCATGGCGACAGTCTGGCGCGCGGCTCGAAATCGCGCCGGTGCGCGTCGCCGCGGTCTGCGACACTCACTCCATGCCGTCCGCGCCCGACGTCCTGCGCGCCCGCGGCCTGGTGAAGAAGTACAAGCGGATCCAGGCCGTCGACGGCCTCGACCTCACGGTCGGGGCCGGTGAGCGCGTCGCGCTCCTCGGGCCCAACGGCGCGGGGAAGACGACCACTCTGCTCATGCTGCTCGGGGTGGTCAGCCCCGACGCGGGCTCGGTGGAGATCAAGGGCCACCACCTCCCGCGCCACCGCAGCGAGGCCGCCGCCCACGTCGGCTTCGCCGCCGGCTACCTCCCGCTGCCGGAGCGGCTCCGGGTGGGCGAGTTCCTGCGGCTCTTCGGCCAGCTCTACGGCCTGTCCGATCCCAAGCCCGCGGTCGAGCTCGGCCTCAACCGGTTCGGCGTCGCCCATCTCGCCGACGCCATGGGCAACGAGCTGTCGTCAGGTCAGCGCACACTGATCGGGATCGTGAAGGCGACGATGCACCGACCGAGCCTGCTCGTGCTCGACGAGCCGACGGCCTCGCTCGACCCCGACGTCGCCCTGCGGGTTCGCACCGGGCTCAACCGCCTCTGCGCCGACGAGGGCACCGCCCTGCTCGTAACCAGCCACAACATGATCGAGGTCGAGCGGATGTGCGAGCGGGTGGTGTTCATCTCGTCCGGCCGCGTCGTCGCCGACGGGCGCCCGGCCGAGGTCGCGGCCCGGTTCGGGCGCGACGACCTCGAGGGCGTGTTCCTGCATCTCGCCGAGGAACGGGAGGGGGCATGAGCACCACTCCGGTGCCCGTAACCACAACCACGGCATCTCCCTGGCTGCGCATCCGGGCCGTCGCCCGCCGCCACGCCTACGTGCTCCAGCGCGCTCCCCAGCGCTGGTTCGATGTGGTCGTCTGGCCGGTGGTCGACGCGGTGCTCTTCGGCGCGATCGGCGTCTACTTCTCCCGCCAGTCGGGCGTGGGCGACCGCGGCGTCGGGTTCCTGCTCGCCGGCATCCTCCTCTTCCACGTGGTGTTCCAGGCCGAGGTCAGCCTGGCCACCGGCTTCATGGAGGAGACCTGGTCGCGCAACCTCCTGAACCTGCTGGTCACGCCGCTGCGCGAGGTCGAGTACGTCGCCGGCGTCGTGCTGTTCGGGCTGGCGAAGCTGGCGTTCAGCATCACCGTCGTGAGCACGGTCGCGTTCGGCCTGTTCGCGTTCAACGTCTCCGACATCGGCCTCGCCCTGATCCCGATCATCGCGATCCTGCTCGTGGTCGGCTGGGCCGTCGGGCTGATCGTGATCGGGCTCATCCTGCGGGTCGGGCAGGGCGCCGAGATCCTCGCCTGGGGACTGCTGGCGATGCTGATGCCGCTGTCGGGGATCTTCTACCCGGTCAGCGCGCTGCCCGGGATCCTCCAGCCGATCGGCAAGGTGCTGCCGCTCACGCACCTGTTCGACGCCGCCCGCAGCGTGCTCGACGGCGACGGGCTGCCCTGGGACGAGCTCGGCATCGCCGCCGCCGGCAGCGTCGTGCTCGCGATCGCCGCCGCCTGGTTCGTCGTGCGGATGCTGGCGACGTTCCGCAGCCGCGGCTACATCAGCCGCCACATGTGATTTCTCGAGAATGGGGGGATCAGCCGCGCAGCGCGGGGATCGACGACGCGTTGGCGATGGCGAGGGCGCCGTCGCAGAGCTGGGCGACCATCTCGCCCATGTGGTCGAAGCCCTCACCCAGGGTCTTGCCCATCCGGTAGCGGGCAGCGATGCCTTCCACGATGATGGCGAGCTTGTAGCCGGCGAGCACGACGTACCAGTCGAGCTCGTCGACCCGCCGCCCGCTGCGCTCGGCGTAGAGATCGACGACCTCGTCCTTGGAGAGGAAGCCGGCGTCGGCGCTGATCCCGTCGCCGGTGGCGATGATCTGGGCCTCGTTCTGGGCCCAGTAGACGAGGAAGAGCCCGACGTCGGCGAGCGGGTCGCCCAGCGTCGCCATCTCCCAGTCGAGCACCGCGACGACCCGGGTCGGGTCTTCGGGCGCGAGCATCGTGTTGTCGAGGCGGTAGTCGCCGTGGACGATCGTGGGGGACCCCGACTCGGGCAGGGCGGCGCGCAGACGACGAGCCAGTTCGTCGATGGCGGGCAGCTCGCCCGCCTTCGACCGTTCCCACTGCTCCCCCCACCGCCGCACCTGGCGCTCGAGGAACCCCTCGGGATGCCCGAAGTCGCCGAGCCCGACGGCTTCGTAGTCGACCGCGTGGATGCGGGAGAGCACGTCGATGAGCTCTCGGGAGCACGCCGCCGCCTCCTCCTTGCTGAGCCGGGCGATCTCCTCGGCGGTGCGCGGGATCTGGCCCTCGACCCGTTCCATCACGTAGAAGGGCGCGCCGTTGACCGCGTCGTCGTCGCAGAACGCGTACGTCCGAGGCACGGGGACGTCGGTGTCGGCGAGCGCGCTCAGCACCTTGTACTCGCGGCTCATGTCGTGGGCGGTGGGGAGCACGTGGCCGAGCGGCGGACGGCGCAGGACCCAGTCGCGTTCCCCGTCGGTGATCACGTATGTGAGGTTGGACTTGCCGCCGGCGATGAGCTCGGCCGTCAGCGGCCGGTCTGGCGACGCGCCCTCGACATGCTTCGCGAAGAACGGCTGGAGGCGTTCGAGATCGACGCCCTCAGGAGCAGCGACGGAGGGGTCGGGCATGCGCCGGCGAGACTACCGGCGAAGCGCGCCTCGAAGGCTTGCCAACCGCGGGCTTGCAGCCAGGATTGTGCGGGCGCGACCAGGGAGTCAGGCGACTCGGTGCGTGCGCGGGGCGACGGGCTGGCCGTCACCCTTCGGGTAGCGGGCCACCCGGCCCACGGGCATGTCGACGCGGTAGCCGGCGGCGGCGCGCTCTTCCTCCGACTCGCCGCCCCAGAAGCCGTACTCGCGGTTCTCGCGCGCCCAGTCCCGACACTCGAGCAGCACCGGGCACTCCCGGCAGATGGCACGGGCCCGGTTCTCTCGGCCCACCCGGGCCTCGGGGCGCTCGCCCGCGGGCGCGAAGAAGAGGTCGGTCTGACCGGTGCACACCGCGTCGGCGGTCCACGCCAGCGGCCCGGTGAACACGAGGTTGGAGATGGTTTCGACAGCCATTGGAGCCTTTGCTTGTCAGAAGAACTCGGGGGACCGGTGGGGGGAACCGGCCCCGCCGAGTCGTCGTGCTCTCCATGTTGGTCCCTGACCGGGAATCTGTCCAACGGTTAGAATTGATCGAATCAATCGCTGAGACTGATGGAGGGGCGACCCGGTGGAGCTACGCCATCTCGACACCCTGCTGGCCATCGCCGAGGAGGGCTCGTTCACCGCTGCGGCCGACGTCCTGGCCACGGTCCAGTCGAACGTCTCCGAGCAGGTCCGCCAGCTCGAGGAGGAGCTCGGGGCGCCCCTGCTCGTCCGCAGTCGCAAAGGCGCCGCTCCGACCGAGTTCGGCGCCGTCGTCCTGGAACGGGCCCGACGGGTCCGGCGGGAGCTCGAGGCCATGCGGGCCGACGTCTCGATGCTCCAGGGGCTCCAGGCCGGTCACGCCAGCCTGGGCGTGGTCGGGACCGCGAGCCGGTGGCTGATCCCGGCGCTCGTCGCCGACCTGCGGGTGCTCGCCCCCGGAGTGCAGCTCCGCGTGAACGAGGCCGCCTCGGAGCGCCTGTTCGTGGAGGTCGCCGAGGGCGAGTTGGCCCAGGCGGTTGTGACCGAGCCGGTGGCTGATCGGCGTCTCGACCTCGAGCACCTGCTCGACGAGGAGCTGGTCGGCCTGATTCCTGCCGACGGTCCCGACCTCGGGCCCGAGCCGGTCGCCCTGGCCCGCTTCACCGAGGAGCCGCTCGTCCTGCCTCCGCCCGACAACCCGCTGCGCCGCCAGGTCGAGGCCGCGGCTGCCGCCGAGGGGATCACGCTCGCGGTCCCGATCGAGATCGAGGGCATCCGGCTCATCGCCGACATGGTCGCCGCCGGCGGTGGCGTCTCGGTGCTCCCGGAGACGGCGATCCCGCCCGAGCTGCTCGGTGTGCGTCGCATCACCCTGGCGGGCGTGCCTCCTCGACGCCTCGGGCTCGTGACCGCGCGCGACGCTCAGCTGTCCTTGGCCGACCGGGCGGTCCGCGACAGTGTCCTGCGTCTCGTCAAGCGCCAGCAGGAACTGATGGCGGGGTAGCCGTGCCTCCAACGTGCGGACGAGCGTCCCGAAGGGCGGCGGCAGGTATCCTGCCGCCGAGCGAGGGAGCTATGTGATGGTCGACGAGGCACCGAGTCCGCGTCCGCAGAAGCGCCAACTGCCGCCGGCGCGTCTCATTGTCGCGGCGATCGCAGCGGCATTGGTCCTGTGGTTCGCGCTCGTCAATACGCGGCGAGTGAAGATCGATTACATCGTCGTCGAGCGAGAGTCGCGCCTGATCTTCGTGATCCTGGGGTCGGCGTTGCTCGGAGCGCTCGCCGGGGCGTTGCTCCGCCGGGTCCGGCGGCGTGAGCACCACCGCGACGACGACTGACTCTCCCGCTCAGGCCGCTCAGGCCCGGCTCGCGGGCGCTCGCCTTGGCTAGCGCGGCGCGATCAGCAGCCGGGCCCCGGCGACGATCCGCTCCTCTGCATCGCCCTCTGCGTCGGCTTCGAGCCGATCGACACCGGGTGCGCTCCCGGGCCGGTGCTCGAGCTTGACCCGCGCGCCCCCCGGCCATTCGAGCTCCACCCATCCCTCACCGACCGCGACCTCGTTCCCCTGGAGCATGCCGGCGAAGAAGCCGAGCGTTGCCTCCAACGAGGGCGTTGCCACGACGACCCGGCGCAGAAAGCCGGCTCGGTCACCGGGCGCGGGGGGATCGGGCCACCATTGCGGGTGCGCGTTGGGGCCGTGCTCGCGGACGTGAGCTACCAGCTCGGCCCGGGTGGCGAAGTCGTGGTGCGACTCGGCCAACTGCACGACCGTCCCGTGCGCCTCGCGGGGAAGGAGGAACGCCTCCTTCCAATGAGGATCGGAGAAATCCACGCCGACCGGCTGGAACCCCGATAGACGCACCCGATCGAGTGTGGCCTCGAGGTCGTCGACCTTGAACGTGAGATGGTGCGGCCCCTCGCCGTGGCGGACGAGGAAGCGCTCGAGGAAGTCGTTGTGCTCGACGTCCCACGGCTCGAGCAGCTCGGCGGTCATGCCTTCGACCTCGTCGCCCAGACGCACCTGCATCGGCCGGAAGCCGGGGCCGTTGCCGCCGAAGAGCACCAACCCGCCGAGCTCGCCCACCAGGAGGTCGAGTACGGGCGCGACGTCGCGCGTCGCCAGGGCCACGTGGTCGAGGTCGACGGTCATCGGCGCGTCAGGTCCCAGACGAGCGCGCCGGGCAGGCCGCGGAACGCGGCGACGGTCGCGTCCGGCACGAGGTTGCCGGGCTCGTCGTAGGTCTCCGACCACCGCGCGTACCCCGCCCGCGCGTCGAGCTCGGGGACGTCGATGCCCAGGCCATACGTGGCTTCCTCCTCGGAGCCCACGATGCCTGACTTCGTCGATCCGCGCCTCGGCGGTGGCGTCGTCGCCGTCGACCAGGTCCGGAACAGCGCGAGGCCCTCGACGCCCACGAGGAACTCGCGCAACCGGACGTGTCGGGTCACAATCGGCACGCTAGCGAGCGCCCGTCCGGGTCAGGCGGTGGTTTGCAGCGGTGCGCCCCGACCGGCCCGCGTGAACGTGCGGGCGATCGCGTAGCCGATGCCGAGGACGGCGAAGCCGCCCACCGCGTCGAGCAAGTAGTGGTTGCCGGTCAACACGATCGCCGCCACCGTGAGCGCGGGGTAGAGCGCGGCGAGGACCTTGGCCCAGGGTCGGCGCAGCCGCGGCACCAGCACGCACGCGCACCA
>JACDBD010000086.1 GCA_013695115.1 Actinomycetota bacterium
CGCCATCGCGGTTGCCGGCTTCGTGCTCGGGCTGTTCCCTCCCGCATAGGTTGGGGGCCGCGTAGGTTGGGGGAATGGCGAAACCATCGGTCGGTCCCCGCATCGCCCCGCTGCCCCCTGACGAACAAGACGCGCAGGCGAAGGAGCTGCTCGGCGAGGCGGGCGCGCCCGGGAGCCCCGCCTCCAACATCTTCACGACGCTGGTCCGCCATCCCGGCCTGTTCCGGAAGTGGCTGCCGTTCGGTGGCAAGCTGCTCGCGGGCAAGCTCTCGGGTCGCGACCGGGAGCTGCTGATCCTCCGCACCGGCTGGCGGTGCCGCTCCGAGTACGAGTGGGGCCAGCACGTGCTGATCGCCAGAGCGGAGGGGCTGGCCGACGAGGAGATCGCTCGCATCAAGGACGGCCCCGACGCGACCGGGTGGGACCCGTTCGACGCGACGCTGCTGCGCGCCGCCGACGAGCTGCACGACGACTCCAAGATCAGCGACGCCACCTGGGACGAACTGGCGGGTCGCTACGACGAGCGCCAGCTGGTCGAGGTCCCGATGCTCGTCGGGCACTACCACCTGGTGGCGTTCACGCTGAACTCGCTGGGGGTGCAGCGCGAGCCGGGCGTGCCCGGGTTCGACGGGTGAGCGGGCCCCGGCTGGAGGGGCGGCGGGTCCTCGTCGTCGGCGCCGGCACGCAACCATCCGACGAGCCCGACCCTCCGGTCGGCAACGGCCGCGCCATCGCGGTGCTGGCCGCGCGGGAGGGTGCCGAGGTGGTGTGCGCCGACCGTGACCGCGCCGCCGCCGACGAGACCGCCGCATGGATCGAGCGCGAGGGCGGAACCGCCACCGTGGAGGTTGCGGACGTGGCGTCCGAGGACGACTGCGCCGCTCTGGTCGCCGCCGCCGGCGACGGCCTCGACGGTCTGGTGCTGAACGTCGGCATCGGGCGGGGCGTGGGCATCGCCGACACCAGCGCCCACGACTGGGACACGACCTTCGCCGTGAACCTGCGCGGGCACTTCCTGATGACGCGGGAGGCGCTGCCCCGCCTCGCCGAGGGGTCAGCCATCGTCTTCATCGGCTCAGTCGCCGGCTTGCAACCGGGGAGCCGGTTGCCCGCCTACGACGCGTCCAAGGCCGGCCTCATCGGCCTGTGCCGCCACGTCGCCCTCGAAGGCGCGCGGCGTGGCCTGCGCGCCAACGTCGTCGCGCCTGGCCTGATCGACACACCGATGGGGCGGTGGGCCACCCGGGGGCGGCCGGCCCGCGACCGCACGCCGGTCCCGCTCGGCCGCCAGGGGACGGGGTGGGAGATCGCGGCCGCCACCGTCTTCCTGGTGTCCGACGACGCCAGCTACATCACCGGCCAGGTACTCGCCGTCGACGGCGGCCTGACGCTGATCTGACGCTCCGATAGTCGCAATCCGGTCGCCGGCCGCTCGGCGCGACGATGAGCCTGGCCTGGTGACTTCTTCGGAGCTTCGGGGCCGGCGGGCGGCCGCCGGGTCGACTGGACGCGTCTACGAGCGGGGGGCGGCCGAGATCTCTGCGCCAGACGAACGCGAGCCCGAGGAGCCGCCGGACGTACGATCGCGCTGCCAGAGTTGTCGTCGGCGGCCAGGGATGATGGCATGGCACCAGGGTCAGGCGAGTTCACCCTCGACGCGCGTCCGGGACCGGTGCGTGTCGCGCCAGCACGAACCGCGGTGGTCGTCGTGGACATGCAGAACGACTTCGCTGCCCTCGGCAGGATGTTCGAGCGGGCAGGCATCTCGACACGGCGCCCTCGAGTCGACACGGCGACGATTGCCCTGAGCCGGACGGCGCGTGGCCCCATCCACGGGGACAGCTCTTGGAGTCGTCCAGCCCGAGCGGGCTGGAGGCGCTCGCTATCGCTCCGATCGGGCTGCCTGTGTCAGGTCGTCGCCCAGGGCGAGCACCGTCTGCACGAGCTCGTCGACATCGGCTTCGGAGGTGCGCGGGTTGATGTAACAGGGCCGGATGGCCAGTCGGCCGCCGACCCTGGTCGTCGAGGGTACGAAGCGTGTCTCTGCGTGGAGCCGCTGCACGAGCGCGTGGTTGAGCGCGTCGAGCTCGGTCTCGGTGCGGGTGTCGGCTCGATACCGAAAGCAGCAGATCGAGAGGGTGGGCTCCGCGAGAAGCTCGAGGTGTCGGTCTCTTCGGGCGCCTCGATGCGCGTCTCGCCTCGCTCT
>JACDBD010000117.1 GCA_013695115.1 Actinomycetota bacterium
AGGTGCGATCACCGTGGAGTGACACGAGCGCGGGCCGGTCGGGATCGGCAGTGGCGTGGTACGAGATCGAGAGGCCGCGGTCGGCCGCGGCCTGGAGCTCGTCGAAGTCGATCGCGCTTGTCATCACACTCCCCCGAGCGACGAACCTAGTCGCCCTCTTCTTGCTTCTTCTCTTGCCCCGGGGGCAGGTCTTCGTCGGACGATTGGCTCGCCAGCGGCGCGAGCAGCTGCTGGGCCTGGGAGCCGATCTCGGGATCGAGCTGACCCTCGGCGACCCACTTGTCGATCTCCTCGATCAGGTTGGCTGCGTCCTCGGGATCCCCGTCCGCTTGCACCTCCTCGAGCTTCCCGACCAGGTCTTCGCCCTTCTCGCCGAACGCGTCGGGATTGGCGGCGAGGAGCGCGATCAGCTCGTCGATCGTCTGCGGTTCCGGAGTGGTCGTGGTCGGCGGTGTCGTGGTCGGCGGTGTCGTGGTCGTAGTGGTCGTAGTGGTCGTCGAGGAGGTCGTCGGGTCGGCCGCGATCGTGGGGCCGGTCCCGTCGTCCCGGTTCGCGAGCGCCCAGGCGATCATGAACGCGCCGACCAACGCGAGGGCGGCGAGCACGGCCCACACCCACCGCCTCCTGCCCGGCGGTCGTGGGGGCGTCGTCGACGCCATGACCTCGGTGGGGCCGCCGGTGGGTGCGGCAGTCGGCGCAGTCATCGGCGCGGTCGGTCCGCCGGACAACGCGGTACTCATCGCCTCGGCGCTCGGGAACCGGCGCGCCGGATCCTTCTCGAGCGCCCGGTCGACCGTGGCGACGAGCGCGGCGGGCAGCCCCGGGCGGCGTTCGGCCAGTGGCGGGACCGGCGCCTGCTGGTGGGCGAGTGCGATCGCGACCGGCGTGTCGCCCTCGAACGGCGGGGCGCCCGCGACCATCTCGTAGAGCACGACGCCGGTGGAGTAGAGATCGGAGCGGGGCGTGGTGGCCCGCCCCGCGGCCTGCTCGGGCGCGAGGTACTTGGGCGTCCCCATCACCTGTCCGGTCATGGTCAGCCCGCCGGTGGCGTCGGACACCGCCTTGGCGATCCCGAAGTCGGCGAGCTTCACCCAGCCCTTCGGCGTCACCAGGATGTTCCCGGGTTTCACGTCGCGGTGGACGAGACCCCGGGCGTGGGCGGCACCGAGGGCGGCGAGCACCTGGTCGGCGATATGCACCGCCTCCCGCGGAGGGAGTGGCCCCGCGCGCGCGAGCACGTCGGCGAGGTTCTTGCCCTCGACCAGCTCCATCACGATGTACGGGCGGGTGCCGGCCTCACCGACGTCGTAGACGGTGACCGCGTTGGGATGCGTGAAGCTGGCGGCGCTGCGAGCCTCGTGCTCGAACCGTTCGCGCGCCTTCGGGTCGGCTACGTCGGCTTTGAGGAACTTGACCGCGACCCGCCGGTCGAGGTTGCGGTCGTACCCTTCGAACACCTCCGACATGCCGCCGGCGCCGAGCGGAGGGCCGATCTCGTAGCGCTGGTCGAGAAGCTGGGCCACGTCTGCCAGAGTACGGCGGGAGAAGCGCCTCCCGACGACGGTCCCAGGACAGAATTCGTACTTGGCCGGGACCGGGTCAGGCGTCATCGTCCGTCGCAGGAAGCAGGAAGAAGGAGGAGGAGACATGACGACAGTCCTCGAGCCCGCGGCGGTGGAGTCGCTCCAGGCGAGCTTCCTGGGCGACGTCATCCGGCCCGGCGACGCCACCTACGACGACGCTCGCATGATCTGGAACGGCCACATCGACCGGCGCCCCGCCGTCATCGCCCGCTGCCGGGGAGTGGCGGACGTCATCGCCGCCGTCCGCTTCGCCCGCGAACACGACCTGCCCGCGGCCGTGCGGTGCGGTGGGCACGCGGTCGCCGGCCACGCCCTCTGCGACGACGGGATCGTCATCGACCTCTCGTCGATGACCGGATCGCGCGTGGACCCGCTGGCCCAGACCATTCGGGTCGAGGGCGGGTGCCTGGGGGAGCATCTCGACCGGGAGAGCCAGGCGTTCGGGTTGGCGACCACGGGCGGGATCGTCAGCCACACCGGGGTGGCCGGCCTGACCCTCGGGGGCGGCATCGGCCACCTGATGAGGAAGTTCGGTCTCTCGATCGACAGCCTGCGATCGTGCGACGTCGTGACCGCAGAGGGCGAGCTGCTCGTGGCCAGCGAGGACGAGAACCCCGACCTCTTCTGGGGCCTGCGCGGGGGCGGCGGCAACTTCGGCATCGCCACGTCGTTCGAGTTCCAGCTCTACCCGCTCGGCCCGACCGTCCTGGCGGGGATGCTCGCCTGGCCGATGGACGCCGCGCCCGAGGTCCTGCGGTTCCTCCGCGACTTCGTCGCCGACGCGCCCGACGAGGTCGGCATCATGGGCAATCTCCGCCTGGCCCCTCCGCTCCCGGTGATCCCCGAGGAGCTGCACGGAAAGCCCATCGTCGCGCTCGTGCCTATCTACGCGGGCTCGCTGGAGGAGGGGGAGGAGGCGCTCCGGCCGCTGCGCAACCTGGGAACGCCGGCGGTAGACGCGGTGGTTCCGAAGCCGTACGTCGCGCACCAGAAGATGTTCGACCCGGCGCTACCGCATGGTCGGCACTACTACTGGAAGTCCCACAAGCTCGGGCCACTCGACGACGACGTGATCGACGTCGTCGTCGACCGGGCGGGGCAGATCACGTCACCGCTCTCGAGTATCCCGATCTTCACCCAGGGCGGCGCGGTGGGGCGGATCCCCGAGGACGCGACCGCGTTCCCGAACCGCAACGCCGCCCACGACATCAACATCGTGGCGTCGTGGATGCCGGATGAGCCCGAACCCGATCGTCACATGGAGTGGGTCCGGGGTTTCTTCGGCGCGCTCGAGCCGTTCAGCAAGGGCGTCTACGTGAACTTCACCAACGATGACCCCGCCGAGCGGGTGCGTTCGGGCGCCTACAACCCCGAGCAGTGGTCCCGTCTGGTCAGCCTCAAGGCGAAGTACGACCCGACGAACTTCTTCCGCTTCAACGCCAACATCCCCCCGGGCGACGGGCGTTAGCGGCCGCCGCGCACGACTGCGCCGGGGCGAGCGCCGGTCTCCTGGCCCTCGCGCATGACCACCTCGCCGCTCACGATGGTGGCGTCGTAGCCGTCGGCGCGTTGGAGGAGGCGGCGGGCGCCGGCGGGCAGGTCGTAGTGCATCGCCGGCGCCGGCAGGTGCAGGTGCTCGTGGTCGATGACGTTGAGGTCGGCCTTCTTGCCCGGCTCGAGCGTGCCCCGGTCGTTCAGCCCGTAGAGCGCGGCGGTGTCGCCGGTCATCTTGCGCACCACCAGCTCGAGCGGCAGCCGCTCGCCCCGGCTGCGGTCGCGCACCCAGTGGGTCAACATGTAGGTCTCGATGCTGGCGTCGCAGATGGCGCCCACGTGGGCGCCGCCGTCGCCCAGCCCGAGCGCGGTCGCCGGGTGCAGGACCATCTCGCGGATCGGGTCGTGGGTGAAGTTGCTGTACCCGAGCAGGGGACGCAGGAGGAGTCCGCGCCCGTCGTCCTCGAGCAGCAGGTCGTAGAGGAGATCCTCGGGGTCGCGGCTCTCACGCTCGGCCCGGGCGGCGATGCTCTCCTCGGGCGCGGGCTCGTAGTCGGGCGGGTCGCCCATGGGGAAGATCCGATCGAGCCCGAGCCCGATGAACGCCATGCGCTCGTCGGCGACCGGAGACTCGCCCAGGATGGCATCGCGCACCGCCGGGTCACTCAGTCGCTCCACCTTCTCCTCGAGCGGCAACGGCTCGATCGGCCGGTAGCTCGCCCGGTCGCGGAAGGGGTGAAACGTCTGCAGCCCGAGCAGCAGGCCGAGCGGCCGGCCCGCGACCTGCGGCCGGATCGGAACCCCGTCCTCGTACGCCTCCTCGGCAAGGTCGAGCATCCGCTTCCACTGGTCGGGGTCGAGGTCGTGCTGAATGAGCGCGAACGTGATCGGGCGCTCGATCTCGCGGGCGAGGCGGCGCATCCAGTCCATCTCGCAATCAGACGCGGCGAGGTCCTCGCCCATCACACCCGCGGGCGCGAGCTCGAACACCCCGGCGTCGGCCTCGGCCAAGGCGCGGCCCAGCGCGAACAGCTCGTCCTCGGCCGCGAACGTACCGGGGACGGGCTCGCCGTCGATGGCGCGGTGGGCGATGGTGCGCGACGTCGACACGCCCAGCGCACCGGCCTCGATGCCCTCGCGCACGATGCGCGCCATCGCGCTGATGTCGTCGGAGGTCGCGGGCTCGTTGCGGGCGCCGCGCTCCCCCATCACGTAACCCCGCACCGCGCCGTGAGGCACCTGGGTGCCGACGTCGATGGCAAGGGGCTGGTCGTCGAGGAAGTCGAGGAACTCGGGGAACGTCTCCCAGCCCCAGCGGATGCCGGCGGTCAGCGCGGCGCCCGGGATGTCCTCGACGCCCTCCATGAGGCCGACCAGCCACTCGTGCTCGTCGGGGCGGGCGGGCGCGAAGCCGACGCCACAGTTGCCCATCACGACAGTCGTCACGCCGTGCCAGATCGACGGGGTGAGGAGGGGGTCCCAGGTGACCTGGCCGTCGTAATGCGTGTGCACGTCGACGAAGCCGGGGGTGACGAGCCGGCCGGTGGCGTCGATGACCTCGCGGGCGTCGCCGTCGACCCGGCCGACCTCGGTGATCGTGCCGCCGTCGACCGCGACGTCGGCGGGGCCGGGGGGCGCTCCGGTGCCGTCGACGACCGTGCCGCCCCGGACGATCAGGTCGTGCATCGGGCTCCCCTATGCGTTGGCGGCGGTGGTGTGGGCTATCTTGCCCGAGAACAGGAACGCGTTCCAGTTTTCTGTCCCGCCCCCGGGAGTGCCCCCATGATGAGCACGACGACCGTTCACGACGTGGACCTGGCCAACGCCGACAACTTCGTCCCGGCCGTCCCCCACGACATGTTCGACGTGCTGCGGCGCGACGCGCCGGTGTGGTTCCACCCCCGCAGCGGTGAGGTCGAGGGGTTCTGGTGCATCGTCAAGCACGCCGACCTGGTGCAGCTGAGCCACGACCACGGCCACTTCTCGTCGTCGGTGGGCGGGATCACCCTCCACGACATGCGCGAGGAAGACCTCCAGCTCCAGCGGCAGATGATGCTGCAGATGGACCCACCCGACCACACCCGGATGCGGCTGCTCGTGAACAAGGGGTTCACGCCCCGCATGATCCGGCGGCTCGAGGAGCACATCCGCGAGGTCACCACCGCGATCGTCGACGACGTCGGCGCGCGCGGTGAGTGCGACTTCGTCGTCGACGTGGCCGCCGAGCTGCCGCTCCAGGTCATCGCGGAGATGATGGGCGTCCCCGACGCGGACCGGGGCAAGATCTTCGACTGGAGCAACCGGCTCATCGGTTCCGAGGACACCGAGTACAACGTCAGCCGCGACGACGCCATCGGCGCGGGCACCGAGATGTTCATGTACTCGACCGAGCTCGCGGCCGAGAAGCGCAAGCAGCCCGCCGACGACATCATCAGCGCGCTGCTGCAGGCCGAGGTCGACGGCCACACTCTCAGCGACACCGAGTTCAATCTGTTCTTCCAGCTGCTGGCGGTGGCCGGGAACGAGACCACCCGCAACCTGATCTCGCACGGGATGCTCGCCCTGATCGAGCACCCCGACCAGCGTCAGAAGCTGATGGACGACCGGTCGCTGCTACCGGGCGCGATCGAGGAGATGCTGCGCTTCGCGTCGCCGGTGATGTACATGCGCCGGACGGCGACGTCCGATTTCGAACTGCGGGACCAGACGATCCACGCGGGCGACAAGGTGGCGCTCTGGTACATCGCCGCCAACCGCGACGAGGAGGTGTTCGAGGACCCACACCACTTCGACGTCACCCGCGACACCGCCGACTACGTGGCCTTCGGCGGCGGCGGCCCCCACTTCTGTCTGGGCGCCAACCTGGCCAAGCTCGAGATCCGGGTGATGTTCGAGGCCCTGCTCGAGCGACTTCCCGACATCGAGCTCGCGGGCCCGCCGCAGCGGCTGCGGTCGAACTTCATCAACGGCATCAAGCACATGCCGGTGACGTTCACCACCACGGGCTGACCCGCATGAACGCCGCCGGGGTCGACCTCGCCGACGTCGACCTCTTCCGCGACGGCATCCCCCACGACCTCTTCGCGACCCTGCGTCGCGACGCGCCGGTGTCGTCGAACGGGCGGTTCTGGTCGGTCGTACGCCACGTCGACGCGGTCAGTGCGACCCGCGATCCGACGTTGTCGTCGAACGCCGGGATCATGCTCTTCGACCAGCCCGGGCTCGTGAGCGGCGACTCGCCGCACATGATGATCGAGATGGACCCGCCGCAGCACACGCGGTACCGCCGGCTCGTCAACAAGGGGTTCACACCCCGGATGGTGGGACGGCTGGAGGATCACGTCCGGGAGATCAGCGGCGGGTTCATCGACCGGGCCGACGCTGCGGGTACGTGCGACTTCATCACCGACGTCGCGTCGCAGCTACCGATGCAGGTGATCGCCGAATTGCTCGGCGTGCCGGCGGAGGACCGTCAGAAGGTGGCGGACTGGAGCAACGCGGTGATCGCCTTCGACGACGAGCAGCCGGCGATGGCGCCGATGGCGGCGATGTACGGGTACTCCGAGGAACTGGCGCAGGCGAAGGGGGAGGCTCCCGGCGACGACCTGATGACCGCGCTGCTCGATGCCGAGGTGGACGGCGAGCAGCTCTCCCCCGCCGAGGTCAACCTGTTCTTCCTGCTGCTGGCCGTGGCGGGCAACGAAACCACCCGCACCGCGATCGGGCACGGGATGCTGGCCTTCTGCGAACGCCCCGACCAGTGGCGGCGACTGCGCGCCGACCGTTCGCTCGTGGCGACCGCGGTCGAGGAGATCCTGCGCTGGTCGACGCCGATCATCCACTTCCGCCGGACGGCAACCGAAGCCACCGAGCTCGGCGGTCAGGCCATCAGCGCCGGCGAGCGGGTTGTGGTCTGGTACTGCTCGGCCAACTTCGACGAGGACGTGTTCGACGACCCGATGCGCTTCGATGTGGCCCGCGCTCCGAACGACCATGTCGCGTTCGGTGGCGGTGGCCCCCACTTCTGCCTCGGGGCGAACCTCGCTCGGCTCGAGATCCGGGTGATGTTCGAGGAGCTGCTCAACCGGTTCGCCCACGTCGAGCTCGCCGGCCCGGTCGAGCGCATCCGCTCCAACTTCACCAACGGACTGCGGCACATGCCGGTGAAGTTCACACGCACGGACTGACCGCCCGTCAAAACGGTCGATCGCGTTCCGACCGATGTCGAGCAGGTCGTCGAATCGGGGCGTGTCGCGGACGACCGGCTCCCGGGGTCGGAACCCGATGTGCACGACGTACTGACCCGAGACGATGTCGAGGCCGTCCACCTCGCCCGTCGCCCGCAGAGGTGACTTGGTCGCGTAAGCCTCGTCGCCGAGCCCCTCGACGTCGATGATCTCGCCATTGGTGCTCTCGTCGATGGCGCATCGACCTCACCGAGGCCGGCGGCGGTTGCGGCGGCGCAGTCCTTCGGGCTGCCATGGGTCCTGACCCGAGATGCTGGTCCCGGGCGGGACGATCTTGTCGATGCGGTCGAGCACGTCGGGATCGAGCCGCACGTCGGCCCCGGCGAGCAGATCTTCGAGCTGCTCCATCGTGCGGGGCCCGATGATCGCCGAGCTCACCGCCGGGTGCTCGAGCACCCACGCCATCGCCAGGTGCGTGAGGCTGCACCCGGCGTCAGCGGCCACCTTCAGCAGCTCCTCGACCGCGTCGAGCCGCCGCTCGTGCACCGCTTGCTGGCGAGGGTCGCTCAACTGCGCTCCGAACTGACGCGCGAGGCGCGAGTCGCCGGGCACGTCGCCACCCTTGCGGTACTTGCCGGTCAGGTACCCACCCGCCAGCGGGCTCCACGGGATCACACCCATGCCGTAGCGCGCGCACGTCGGCAGCAACGAGCGTTCGATCTCACGCACGAGGATCGAGTACGGCGGCTGCTCGCACACGAACCGCTCGCGGCCGCGCCGCTCGGCCGTCCACTGCGCCTCGACCACGTACTCGGCCGGGAACGTCGACGACCCGAGGGAGCGGATCTTGCCCTGGTGCACGAGATCGCTGAGCGCGCCCAGGGTCTCGTCGATGTCGGTCGCCTCCTCGGGTCGGTGCACCTGGTACAGGTCGATCCAGTCGGTGTCGAGGCGGCGCAGGCTGTTCTCGGCCTCCTGCATGATCCAGCGGCGGGAGTTGCCCCGCATGTTGGGATCCTCACCCATCGGCCCGTGGAACTTGGTCGCGAGCACGACGGCGTCGCGGCGGTCCTTGATCGCCTTGCCGACGATCTCCTCCGACTCCCCCGCCGAGTACATGTCGGCGGTGTCGATGAAGTTGATCCCGGCGTCGAGCGCCCGGTGGATGATGCGGATGCAGTCGGTGTGGTCGGGGTTGCCCCACTTCCCGAACATCATCGCCCCGAGGCAGTACTCGCTGACGTGGACGCCGGTGGCGCCGATCGTGCGCATCTCCATCACATAGCTCCTTCGCTCGCCGCCGGGATACCCGGCAGCGCCCCTCCGGGGTCGCTCATCCGCACCTGAGATCTCCCTGTCAGTCGAACTGGGTCGTGACGGGGAGCTCGCCCTCGAGCACCGCGTCGAAGCGCTCGCGCAGCAGCTCCTTCGAGGTGTCGTGGGTCGAGATGAAGAACCGGTTGGCGCGCACCGCGTCGAACACGATGCCGGCCACCTCGTCGGGTGGCATCCCCTGGTTGGCGGTGAGGTCGCGCAGCGCGCCGGCGACGAAGTGGGCGTCGGGGGCCTGGGCCTCGCTCGGGGGCTCGTCGGGACGGTTGCGGGTCGCGTTCGCGATCTGGGTGTCGACCAGGCCCGGCGTCAGCACCGACACGCCGATCGGGGCGCTCTGGTTGGCGAGGTCGTGGGCCAGGCACTCCGTCAGCGCGAGCGCAGCGAACTTGCTGGCCACGTACGGCCCTGAGTAGCCGATGCTGATCAGCCCGGCGAGTGACGACGTGTTGACGACATGGCCCTCCTCGCCCCCGGCGAGCATCCGGGGGACGAACGAGCGGATGCCGTGGAGCATCCCCCAGAAGTTCACGCCCATCACCCACTCCCAGTCGGCGAGCGTGCGCTCCCAGGCGATGCCGCCCTGGAACACGCCGGCGTTGTTGCAGAGAAGGTGGACGGCGCCGAAGCGGTCGTACGCCTCGGCCGCGAGCGACTCGACCTGGTCGGGCTTCGACACGTCACACCGAACCGCCAGCACCTCGCTGCCCGCGCCCGCGAGCTCGGCGGCGGCGTCCTCGAGCGCGGTCGCCTCGACATCCGCCATCACCAGGCGCATGCCCTCGCCGACGGCTCGCCGGGCGAGGCCACGTCCGATCCCGCTGCCAGCGCCGGTGACGACCGCGACCCGCCCCTCGAAGTGCTCCATGCCCGCCTATCCCCTCGTCCCGCCGTAGGCGAAGCCGTCGCGCAGCGGCTCGCGATGCTCGTAGAACGGCGTAAGCGAGTCGTCGACGCGTGCCGGCGTCCACGCTTCGTCGGTCTCGAACCGGCGGTCGACGGTTGGTCGGGCGAGGACGTCGATCATGCGGCCGTACACGACGAAGACCTGGCCGCTGACCTTGGCTGCCGCCGGCGAGGCGAGGTAGGCGACGAGCGGCGAGACGTTCTCGGGCGCAAAGACGTCGAAGCCCTCCTCGGACGCGTCGAAGCCGGGGAGGGCCTCCGTCATGCGGGTGAGCGCCCGCGGGGCGATGGCATTGGCGGTGACGCCGTAGCGAGCGCAGGCGTTGGCCGTCGCCAGGGTGAGCTGGACGATCGCGCCCTTGGCGGCGGCGTAGTTGGGCTGGCCCGGGCTGCCGACCAGTCCGGCCTCCGACGCGGTGTTCACGACCCGCCCGTACACCGGCTCGCCCTCGGCCTTCGAGCGGTCGCGCCAGTAGGCGGTGGCGTGCCGCGACATGCAGAAATGACCCTTGAGGTGCACCCGGATCACGGCGTCGAACTCCTCCTCGCTCATGTTGAAGATCATGCGGTCCCGCAGGAACCCGGCGTTGTTGACGAGGATGTCGAGACCACCGAACGTCTCGACCGCGGTGCGGACCAGGTCGGCGGCGGCGTCCCAAACGGCCACGTCACCCGCATGCGCGACCGCCTTGCCCCCGGCCGCGGTGATCTCGTCGACGACCGCGTGGGCGGCGCTCTCCTCCTCTTCTCCGTGCAGCGTGCGCCCGAGGTCGTTCACGACGACGTGGACGCCGAGGCGGGCGAGCTCGAGCGCCTCCGCCCGGCCCAGGCCCCGGCCGGCGCCGGTGACGATCGCGACCTTCCCGTCCATGCCGTCCAAGGGCTCGATCTCCTTCCGAGAAAGTGGAATACGTTCTAGTTGGTGGAGGAGCAGCGGGTCGCCCTCGTGACTGGTGCCAGCCGCGGGATCGGCAAGCAGAGCGCGATCGCACTCGCGCGGGCCGGCCTCGACGTCGTGATCACCGCCCGCACCGTGCACGAGGGCGAGGGGATCGACGACTCCGACAGCGCGGGCCGGCCGCTGCCGGGCAGCCTCGACACGACCGCGGCCGAGATCGAATCGGCCGGGCGGGGCGCGCTCCCGGTCCCACTCGACCTGCACGATCGGGCGACGATCGGCGCGGCGGTGCAGCGGGCCCTCGACGAGTGGGGTCGCATCGACGTGCTCGTCAACAACGCCGTCGACACCGGTCCGGGCAGCATGGCCCGCTTCGACGACACCCCGGTCGAGGTGATCGAGGCCAAGCTCGCCGCCAACGTCGTCGCTCAGGTCGTGATGATCAAGGCGGTCCTGCCGGGCATGCTCGAGCGCGGCGATGGAACCGTGGTCAACATCACGTCGGCGGTGGCGATCAGCGACCCGCCCGCGCCCGCGGGCGAGGGTGGGTGGGGCTCGGCCTACGCGATGTCGAAGGGCGCGTTCCACCGCCTGGCGGGGATCCTGGCGGTCGAGTACCGCGACCGGGGGCTGCGCTTCTTCAACGTCGAACCGGGCTTCGTGGTCACCGAGCGCATGGCGGTCAACGCCGAGGCGCTCGGCCTCGACGGCAAGTACCCGGGGGCGCCGCCGACGGTTCCGGCGGCGGTGGTGGCGTGGCTGGCCACCGATCCTGAGGCCGAGGAGCTCAACGGCGAGACCGTTTCGGCGCAGAAGTTCGCATATCAGCGCGGGTTGCACCCAGACTGGCGCGAATAGGAATGGCGGCGCGGGCCCGAGAACCGGAGAGCCGGGGGCGGCTCAGGGCCCGGATAACCGGGCGTCCGTCCTGGTCGGCACGCGTGACCGCCCGTCGAACGCCCATGAACGGGCAAGATACCGGCATGGCGAGCACGTTCACCGAGCTGATCGTGGACACGGCCGATCCCCGCGGGCTGGCCGACTTCTGGTGCGCGGTACTCGGTTGGAACGTGACGGAGGACGACGAGGAAGGGGTCGAGATCGCCGCCGCCGCCGGCTCGCTCCCGAAGATCGTCTTCGTGCCGGTACCGGATGCCAAGACGGTCAAGAACCGGGTGCACATCGACGTGAGCCCGTCGGGTTGCGACCAGGCCGAGGAGGTCGAGCGCGTGCTCGCCCTCGGCGCCCGGCCGGTCGACGTCGGCCAGGGCGAGCCGACGTGGGTCGTCCTCGCCGATCCCGAGGGCAACGAGTTCTGCATCCTGCGCGAGCGGGTCGACTGACCGCGACCGGCCCTAGGATCCGGGCGCCGCGACCGAGGGGGACCGTGGGGTACAGCCGGGCCGAGATCGAGGACGCGTTCCGTCACTTCCAGGAGGCGGCGGCACGCTGCGCCAAGAGCGGTGATTGGGCCGAGTGGTCGGAGTGCTTCACCGAGGACGCCGAGTACTACGAGCACCACTACGGCCGGATGCAGGGCCGGGCCGCGATCCTCGACTGGATCAACGACACGATGGCCCAGCCCATCAACAACGAGATGCGGTCGTTCCCGGTCGAGTGGTACGTGATCGACGAGGACCGGGGCTGGGTCATCTGCTCGGTCAGCAACGTGATGGACGACCCCGGCGACGGCAGCACCCACGCCGAATCGAACTGGACCAAGCTCCATTACGGCGGCGGGGGGAAGTTCAGCTACGAAGAGGATCTCTACAATCCGAACGAGTTCGCCGAGATGATCAAGGGTTGGCTCGAGGCGAAGAAGGGCGCCGGTTCGGGGTGATCCGGTCGAAAATGGAACCTGTTGCAATTCCGGGTCGAGATCGGTAGCGTCTCCCCCGGCGGCGAGCGAGGGAGCTCTTCCGATGGAATTCGGCATCTTCAACAGCCTCTACACCCCGCACCAGGCCCTGAACGGGCGGGACGCGGCCGTGGTCCAGCACGAACGGCTGATGAACGAGGTCGAATGGGTCGTCGCCGCCGACAAGGCCGGCTTCAAGTACACCTGGGCCACCGAGCACCACTTCCTCACCCAGTACTCGCACCTCTCGGCGAACGAGATCTTCCTGCCGTTCGTCGCCGCCCGCACCAGCAACATCCACCTCGGCACCGGCATCTTCAACATCACCCCACCGGTCAACCATCCCGCCCGGGTGGCGGAGCGGGTGGCGATGCTCGACCACCTCAGCGAGGGGCGCTTCGAGTTCGGCGTCGGCCGGGGCTCGTCGAGCACCGAGCAGAAGGGGTTCGGGATCCAGGACCCCGAGCTCACCAAGGAGATGGCCGACGAGACGCTCGGCCAGTTCAAGTACATGTGGCGCGAGGGCCTCTACAGCTACGACGGCAAGTTCTTCTCGATGCCGCCCCGCAACGTGCTGCCGAAGCCCTACAGCGACCCCCACCCGCCGATCTGGGTCGCGGCCGGGAACCCGAGCACCTTCGAGAAGGCGGCCAAGATGGGCATCGGCGTGCTCTGCTTCACGACCGGCTCGCCCGAGATGCTCGCCCCGCTGGTCGAGACCTACAAGACCACGATCGAGAAGGCCGAACCGGTCGGCGAGTACGTCAACAACAACGTGATGGTCACCAGTCAGATGCTGTGCCTCGAGGACGGGCAGAAGGCGCGCGACATCTCCTGCAACATGACCAGCGGCTACCAGAACAGCCTGGTGTTCCACTACCTCGACACGTTCCCGAAGCCGCCAGGCATCCCGGACTACCCCGACCTCATCCCCGAGCCCACGCCGGAGGACCTCGAGAAGAACATCGGCGCCGGGCTCGTGTGCAGCGGTACCCCCGAGGAGGTCGCCCGTGCAGTCAAGGGCTACGCCGACATCGGCGCCGACCAGCTCGTGTTCGGACAGCTGTCGACGACCATGCCGATCGAGATCGCGCTCGAGTCGGTCGAGACCTTCGGCAAGCACGTGCTCCCCGAGTACGACAAGGACCCGGTCCACAACACCCAGAAGCAACGCGAGGCGTACGTCAAGAAGCACGGCCCCACCAAGCGGACGCTGGCCGACGTGCTCGAGAAGGTCCCGGAGTAGCCACCGTGGGCGGGTGCGACGGGCGCGTCGCGCTCGTCACCGGCGCCAGCCGGGGTATCGGCGCCGCCATCGCCCAGCGGCTCGCGAGCGACGGCGCGGCGGTAGCCGTC
>JACDBD010000135.1 GCA_013695115.1 Actinomycetota bacterium
TGGACCGGCGACGACGAGTCCGCCGAGACGGTCAGAGCCCTCGTGGCAGCGGCGCCGGCCGACGTCGGCGTCTTCGTCGGCGACGACGGTCGGGACGGACCGGTAGCCGCGACCCTGGGCGAGGCACCCGACGACGGCGCCGCCATCGAGATGGCCGTGCGAATCGCCAAGGCACGAGGTGCGGAGCTGCGGTTGCTCGACCCCCGGGGCGGCGGCAAGCGGGGGCGGGTCGCGCCCCTCGTCAAGGCGATCGAGCGCGCCGGCGTCGACGCCAGTACTGACGGTGCCGCCAACGGAGCGTCGCTGGTCGTGACCGGGTTCGGCGAAGAGGCCGGCGCCGATCTCGCCGCAATCGCAAGCGGACTCGGGAGGGCGGTCCTGGTGTGCCGCGCGAAGGAGGCACTCGCGCCCGAGGGGGCGCGCGAGCGGATGGCCAAGCTCGCCGACGCGGACAAGGAGTAAAGGGGGGCGGGCGGAGACACCGGCCGTCGAACGGGACAGGGAGGGACATGAAGCAGTCGTTGATCTACCCGAGAGGGGTGCGGCCATGACGCCCGCACCGCCGCCGGGCTTCGAGGGCGGGCTCGTCACCGCGTTCGTACTCCTCGACCTGGTGATCATCTTCATCGCGGCGCGCCTCGTCGGGCGCCTGGCCCAGCTGGTCGGACAACCCCGGGTGGTCGGCGAGATCCTGGCCGGCGTCATCCTGGGGCCGTCGGTGCTCGGTCCGAAGATCTTCACCTGGGGCGACCCGCCCTGGTTCCTGCATTGCGAGCAGGCTCTGACCGCCATTGGCGTGCCCGAGGGCACCCAGCAGAGCATCACGACCTGCCTGTTCCCGCAGCAGGCGCGGGGCGTGCTGGGGATCCTGGGGCAGATCGCCCTGGTGTTCTTCATGTTCCTGGTCGGCCTCGAACTGGACTGGGCGCTCCTCCGGGGCAAGGGGCGGGGCATCCTGACCGTCGCGTTGGGCGTTGTTGCCATTCCTGTCGCACTCGCGTTCCTCGTGGGCCCGATCCTGTTCGACGCCCCTGAGAAGTGGGTGGGGACCGGCAACCCGTCGGAGAACGCGTTCAACCTCATGGTCGGCGCCATGCTCGCGGTCACCGCCTTCCCGGTCATGGCCCGAATACTCCAGGAGAAGGGCCTCACCCAGAGTGCGATGGGTTCGGTCGGTGTTGCGGCCGCGGCCGCAGTGACCGTGCTCATGTTCCTGCTCGTCGCGGTGGCGACCGGCGTCGCCAAGGATCAGTCGACCGGCGATCAGATCAAGCGGTTCGTGGGAACGGCGATCTTCCTCGCGGTGCTGTTCCTGGTCGTGCGACCGGTGCTCGAGCGGACGATCGGGCGAACCATCGACGGCGGGGGCTTCACGACCGGGACGTTCGCGACCGTGGTGATCCTGGCGTTCGCGTCCGCGTACGTGGCGGACCGGATCGGGATCAACGTGATCGTGGGCGCGTTCTTGATGGGTTCCGTCATGCCGGCGCGGCAGGCTCTCTTCCGGGAGATGAGCAGCCGTCTCACCGACATCACCGCGACGATCCTGCTGCCGATCTTCTTGGCGTTCTCGGGACTCAACACCGACTTCACCAAGCTGGGCATCTCGTTCGTCGCTGGAATCGCGCTCTTCCTGGCCGCCGGGATCGTCGGTAAGTGGTTGGGTGGCGCGCTCGCGGCGCGAGCCGGCGGGTTGACCTGGCAGGAGGGGAACGTGCTCGGCATCCTCATGAACTGCCGCGGCCTGCTCGTGCTGGTAGTTGCCCTCATCGCCTTCCAGGAGGGTGTCATCTCGCCCCAGCTCCAGGTGGCCGGGGTGCTGATGGCACTCGTCACGACCGCGATGACCGGGCCGCTGTTCGACCGGTTCGCGCCCGCGGCGGCGCCGACCAAGGCCGCGGCGGAGAAGACGGCCAAGGGGGGGACGGTGGCCGAGAGCGTGATCGAGGAGAGCTAGGAGAGCCAGGAGCTGCCATCGGCTCAGAGGGGGCCGAGTCCCCCGGCCCCCTCGGCAATTAGTGCTCGTGGGGCGACTCGAAGACGAGGGTGCGACGGCCCAGCGCGAGGCGCGTACCGGGCGCGATCGTCACGCGCTCCTCGGTCGCGAGGCGCCTCCACGCGCCTGACCCCGCGTCCCATACATACGTCCCGTTCGTCGACCCGCGATCCCAGAAGACCACGTTCCAGCCATCGAGGTGGATCGCGGCGTGACGCCGCGAGATGCCGCCTTCGGCGTCGTCCAGGACGAGAGGCCGCGCCCGACCCGACGACACCGCATCGTCGGTGTCGGGATCGCGTCCGATGACGTAGTCGGCGTCGACCTGGTACGTGCACCCGTCGTCGAAGACGAGGAACCCGAGCGGGGGCCGCTCCCCCTTCACCAGGTTGTGGGTCTGCTGCACCATCGAGATCCCGCAGACATTGCAGTACAGCGAGTCGGGATCGTTGAAGTGACCCCGGGAGCAGACGATGCCGTCGACGACCGCGCCCGCGCTCTCGGCCTCGGCCGCAGGATCCGGGGCCGGCTCGGCGGCGACGGGAAGCGGCTCGCGGCCTTCGGGTTCGGCCTCGGGCGCGAGGAGCGACACCGCCTCGAACTCGACTCCCACCTTGGCCGGCGCCAGCGGCGCCTCCTCCACCGGCGGTGGCGGGGGCGGCGCCACCGTGGCCGCACTGATCGCAGTCTGATCCTCCTCCTCAGGCGGCCCCTCGCCGGCGCGTCCGAGCATGAACCCGGTCGCCGGAGTCACGCCCTGGCGGAGCTCGAAACGGCGATCCGGCTCCGGCGCGGCTGCGCCCGCGGGCCCCGCGGTGACGGCCGTGAACGACTCGTCGACGATGCGGTCCACCCACGTGGCGGCGTCGCGGCCCGAGAGCGTGATCGTTCCATCGGGTGCCTCGATCACGACGTCGACGTCGCCGTGCACGAC
>JACDBD010000140.1 GCA_013695115.1 Actinomycetota bacterium
GGCCGAGCCGGCCAGCAGCGCGACCGCGAGGATCAGGCCCGGGAACGGAGCGGCGACACGGCGACGGATCATGTGCTCCATGATGCCGGGCGGACGAGTACATGGCGGGGCAAGCAGGGCCCCGCCCACCGGGGGGCGGGGCCCTTCGATCGAATTGGTCGCCGCCTCAGGCGGGTTGGACGTGGGCGATCGCCTCCATGAACGCCGGGACAGCCCGGGCCGCTGCGGAAGCGTCATCCCGCTCGGCTGCGGCCCGGAGCGCCCCGAGCCGAGCATCGATGCCGGCAGCGCCGGACGCGTCGACCGTGTGGCGGGATCGGGCCCAGATCGTCTCCAGGGTGGCGACGTCGCCGGCGATGGCCTCCGGTTTGCCCGCAGCGGCATCCACGAGAAGCTGGCGTGCCCCGAGATCGAGACGGTCCATATCCACCTCGGCAGCGGGCCGATGGAGCATCTGGAGGTCGAAGGTGGCTCGGGCGACCGCGATCGCAGCCTGGTGAGTGCCAGGCACATCCTGTGCCTCGACGGCCCGTGTGAGCACATCGAGGGCCTCGGTCATCTGGGCTTCGAGCAGCACGGGTGCCGCGCCCGCCCGGTACGTGTCCCACGAGGCCGCCATTGTCTGCAACGTCGAGGCCATGCCTTCCCACGCCGTGGACGGCGGCCATTCGATCATGTCGGCCGCGCCGGTGGACAGAGCGCCGAGTTCGGAGGGAACGCCGCCCGCGACCGAATCGATGGGTACCCCCAGGGCGACGGTGACGAGCTCGTCGGCAGACGTGACCCGGGCCAGGAACTCTCCGTAGCCGGGGGCGAAGATCTTGTCCTCCTGCGTGCCGTCCATGAGGCGCTCCAGCACGAGCACCGCTCCCCCGACGGGACCTCTTGGTCCGTCGACCGTCTCGCCTATCGATTGGACGGTGACCTCTTCGAAGACGACGCCGGGGATGTTCTCGGGCCGGTAGACGTCACCAACCTGCGGGTCTGCTGGCATGATCATCCCGGGTGGTCCGTCCTTTCCGGCGAGCCATGTGCCGTCGTGGTTGGCGATGACACCGTTCTCGTAGTTCGCGACGTCCTCTCCGAAGTACCAGACGGCACCGTCGTCGGCCTGGGCGAAGTAATCGGTGGCCACCTCGAGAATCCGCCCGTTCTTGTAGGCGGCGAACTGGGAGACCACCGTCTCTACCTGCTGTCCGTTCCACTCGATGGTCTTGGTCTCGGGCAGCAAGGTGATCTCGTGCCGGAGCTGATCGCCGGCCTCCGTGCCGAGCTGGATGCCCTGGGCGACCTCGGTGATGGGGAAGAGCGGGTTGGTGATGTTGGTCGGGTCCGAGAACGACGGGGCGGCGAGATCGACCCGGCCCCCAGTCTCGGAGGGGGCGCTCTGAGAGGGGGCCGGGGATTCGGTCGTCGACGGCGCGGTCGTTGACGGTGCGGTCATCGACGGCGCGGAAATGGTGCCGGTGGCGGATCCACCACGGCTGCCGCATGCGCCGATCAAGAGCGCCGCGACCACCCCTCCGCCGATCAGCATGGCGGCCGGGCGGTGCCTCCGTCGTCGATCGATCTGTTCGGTACCGGACTGGTCGAACATGGTGTGCTCCCCCTTCTTCCGGCACGGGACATCCGTGCGGACTGCTTCCTGGTTCTCAGGATGCCGGGGACCCGCTGAGCCGACCCTGAATGTCCCTGAAGCCCCCTTCAGCCGGGAGCGTTCTCAGTTTCCTCTCATGTTCTTCGGTCATCCTCATCGTGTGCGGGTGCTGCTCGTCGAGGACGAGGTACGTATGGCCGCTGCCATGCGCCGGGCGTTGCGGGGGGCCGGGGTCGTAGCGGACGTCGCCCCCACCGCCCGGGAGGCCCTGTGGATGGTGAGGGCGGCCGGCTACGACGCCATGGTGCTCGACGTGATGCTCCCCGATATGGACGGCTTCGAGACGTGCCGGCTGTTGCGTGCCGAGGGCGTGTGGGTGCCGATCATCATGGTCACGGCCCGAGATGCGGTCGAGGACCGGGTGCGGGGGCTCGACGTTGGCGCCGACGACTATCTGACCAAGCCGTTCTCGCTCGCCGAACTGCTTGCCCGGCTGCGGGCGCTCGCGCGGCGGGACCCCGTCAAGAGACCGCCCGTGATCGCCGTCGGGTCGCTAAGGCTCGATCCGGCAACCAGACACGCGTGGCGCGGCGATATCGAGATCGAGCTGTCCGCGCTCGAGTTCGCGGTGCTCGAGACGTTCATGCGCCGGCCCGGCCAGGTGTTGAGTCAGCAGCAACTGCTCGATGCCGCCTGGGATTTCGGTTACGAGCATCGTTCGAACGTGGTCGAGGTGTACGTGCGGTACCTGCGAGAGAAGATCGATCGACCATTCGGGGTGCGGTCCCTGGAGACAGTTCGTGGCATGGGCTACCGCCTCCGCGGGGACGGTGGCGTCTGAGCCGGCTGCCGATCCGGGTCAGACTCACCGTCGCGTTCGGCCTGGCGATGCTGCTCATGCTCGCGAGCGCGGCCCTGTTCGTCTACCTGCGACTGCGGGCCGACCTCGATGACCGGATCAACGCGAGCCTGCAGTCCCGGGTCGCCGCGCTCCTCGATCCGGGGGGTGAGCCGTCGCTTGCCGGAGTCGCGCTCGAGGATCCCGAGGAGACCTTCGTGCAGCTGTTGTCGCCGACCGGAGAGGTGCTCGACTCGGTGGGGACGCTGCGGGTTCCCGCTCTTGCTCCAGTCGAAGCGCGGCGCGCGAGCGCGGAGATGGTCACCCTCGAGCGAGAGCTCCCGGGGGTGGACGGTCGGGCGCGACTCCTCGCTGACGCGGAACCGGGCGAAGGGGCGATCGTCGTCGTGGGGCGGTCGCTCGTCGACCGCAACGACGCGCTCGCGAACGTCGTCTCCTCGTTTGTGGTCGGGGGAGCGGTGGCGATCGCCCTCGCGTCGATGATCGGGTATCTGCTTGCGACCGCGGGCCTTGCTCCCGTGGAAGCGATGCGGCGCCGCGCCAGCGAGGTATCGCTGCGGTCGAGCGACAAGGGGCTGCCGCTGCCCGCGGCTCACGACGAGATCCGACGGCTCGGGGAGACGCTCAACGAGATGCTGGCGCGCCTGCGAGCGGCGTTCGACCGGGAGAGCCGGTTCGTCGCAGACGCGAGTCACGAGCTGCGTACTCCGATCGCGATCATCAAGACGGAGCTCGAAGGTGCCCTGCAGGTCCCCGGCACCGATACGTCGGTTTACGCTTCGCTGGCCGCCGCAAGCGAAGAATGCGATCGCCTCGCTCAACTCGCAGAGGATCTCCTCGTTCTCGCGCGGGCCGCCGGCGGGCAACTACCGATGAGGCTCGAACTCGTAAAGGCGCGGGCGGTCCTCGATCGGGTGCGCGACCGGTTTGCCGATCGAGCAGGGCGAAACGGTCGGGTCATCCGGGTCGACTGCGCACCTGACCTGCTGATGCATGCAGATCCTGTACGCGTGCGCCAAGCGCTGGGGAACCTGGTCGAGAACGCGTTGCGCCACGGCGAGGGCGAGGTCGTCCTCGTGGCACGGGCCTCGGCCGGCGGTGTGGAGATGGACGTGACCGACGAAGGGGCTGGGTTCCCGCAGGACTTCGTGACGCGCGCCTTCGAGCGGTTCGCCCGCGGCGATCGCGCGCGCACCGGTGACGGCGTCGGGCTCGGACTCGCGATCGTCCAGGCGATCGCGGAGGCGCACGGCGGAAGCGCCGACGTCATGGTCGCCGTCCCTACGACCCTTCGCATCTGGCTGCCGAACGCGACCTGAAGAAAAGTTTCCTCCCATACGTCTCCGTCTCATCTCCGTCTCAGATCCACTCACTACGTTCCGAATCGACATCACCTCGACGAGAGAAGGGACTGCAAATGGCGATCATGCGGAAACGAGGTCTGGCGAGTGTCGTCGCCGCCGTCGTCCTCGGGGGTGCGGGGTGTACGAGCGCGGTGAGTAGCGGTGGATCCGGCGCACAGACGAGCGGCCCACCGGCTGCGGCGGATGCGGCGGCGGGGACGATGGTCGAGTGGCCGGTGACGAGGTGCGGCACCTACAGCGGTGAGGGCTGCGCCCCGACCAGCGCGCGGGTCGATGTCGAGCGCCCGACGTTTTCCAATCCGACGGAGATCACCAACCCGCTGTTCCCGATCAGTGCACTCGACTCAGTCGTGCTGCTCGGAGAGGTGGACGGGCTGCCCTTCCGGTCAGAGACCACCCTGATTCCGGGCACCCACACCGTTACGGTGGATGGAGAGCCGGTCGAGGTGGTCGTGTCCCAGTACACCGCCTACCTCGACGGGCGCATCGAAGAG
>JACDBD010000165.1 GCA_013695115.1 Actinomycetota bacterium
AAGCACAAGGGCGACCGACAGAAGATGGTCGAGGAGCAGCAGAAGCTGTTCCAGGAGAACAAGGTCAACCCGCTCGGGGGCTGCCTGCCGCTGCTGGCGCAGTTCCCGGTCTTCATCTCGCTCTTCTCCGTGCTGCGCAGCACCTACAAGAACATCCCCGAAAGCTCCGACCTGTTCCGAGACCTCTGTGGCCGGCACGAGACGGTCAAGGAGTGTGGGGCCGCCGACGGCTTCCCCCGGCACCTCGAGTTCCTCGGCATGGACCTCTCGGTCACGCCGCTGAACGCCGAGGGCGGGTTCTTCACCGTCGCGCCCTACTTCGTGCTGGTTGCCCTGATCGTCCTGACCGGCCTGTTCCAGTCGCGTCAGACCCAACGGACGACGCCCAAGGGCGGAGCCAACGCCCAGATGCAGATGATCGGGAGGGTGCTGCCCATCGTCTTCGGCGTCATCTCCCTGAATTTCCCAGCCGGCTTGTGCGTGTACTTCCTGGTCAGCAACGTCTGGCGCCTGGGCCAGCAGGAGGTCATCTTCCGCAAGATCCACCTGCCCCACCGCGAGCAGCAGGCGGCGAAGAAGAGCGGTGGGGCCAAGCCGCCGGCGCAGGCCATCGACGTGGAGTCGAGGCCCGCGGCCGAGGCTCCCGCCGTGGTGACACCCGAAGAGCCGGCGGCGGCGGAACCACCTGCCCCGGCGCGAACGCCCGCGTCTTCAGGGGGCGGGCGATTGCGGGGGCTCTTCGGTCTGCCCGCGGCACCGAACGGCGAGCCGGGTCCCGCCCGCCCGGCCCCGGCCGCCAAGCAGGCGAAGCCGGCGCCGGCGTCCTCGGCCGGGAGGCCGTCGGGCGGCGGCGGGGGCACCCGCTCCAACCAGGCCCGGCGGAAGCGCAACAAGAAGCGGAAGCGGTAGATGGAATGGGTCGAGACGACGGGCCGGACGCTCGAGGAAGCGGTTGAAGCCGCGCTGGATGAGCTGGGGGTAGCCGAGGAGGACCTCGAGTACCAGGTCGTGGACGAGCCCAAGAGCGGGCTGCTCGGCCGGCTCGGGGGCCGGGAGGCCCGGATCCGGGCCCGGGTCAAGCCGATCTCGCGGGAGAAGCCCGGGGATCGGCGCCGGCGGGAGCGTCGTCCCCGGCAGGCCCCGGGGCGAGGCGGAGGACGCGACCGGGGTCGGGGCCGCGGTGACGGGGACGGGGGCGATGCCCCCGCTACGTCGGGAGGTGGCGGCGGCCGCCGTTCGAGTGGGTCGAGACAGCGTCGGCGCCGGCCACGGCGACCGGCGGAGGAGCGGGCGACCGGTGTCGCCACGGACGAGGGAGCGACGGTGGAGGAGTCGGACATCCCGATCGAGGAGCAGGCCGAGACGGCTGCGGGCTTCACGAGGGGACTGCTCGAGGCATTCGGGGCCAGTGCCCAGGTGGAGGCGCGGATCGAGGACGACGAGTTCATCCTCGTGGACGTGGCCGGTGACAATCTCGGGCTGCTGGTAGGGCCCCGGGGCGCCACGCTGAGTGCCATAGAGGAGCTCGTCCGCACGGTCGTCCAACGCCACACCGGCGGGCATGGCGCCCGGATCAACGTCGACGTGGGTGGCTACCGCGCCAAGCGCCGCCAGGCCCTCTCGGAGTTCACCCGGGAGCTCGCCCAGAAGGTCCTCGAGAGCGGGCAGGAGCAGGCGCTCGAGCCGATGTCGGCCTCCGATCGCAAGGTCGCCCACGACGCCGTCGCCGAGATGGACGGGGTCACCACTGGCTCCGAGGGCGAGGAGCCCCGCCGCCGGGTCGTCATCCGGCCGGCGTAGGTGACGAGCCTCCGCGACGTCCTCGAGGAGGCACGGACGCGCGGTCTCCTCGGCCCCGGCCCCGTCGAGGAGCAGGTCCGACACTCGCGCGCCCTCGGCGAGATGATCGGGCCCGCGCCGGAATCATTCTTGGACCTGGGCTCGGGCGGTGGAATCCCCGGCCTGGTGCTGGCGCTCGACTGGGCCGACGCTCGAGCCACCCTCCTGGACTCCCACCGGCGGGCGCAGGCCTTCCTGGAGCAGGCGGTCGCGCAGCTGGCCCTGGGGGACCGCGTCGACGTGGTCGCTGGCCGAGCGGAGGAACTCGCCCGGCAGCCGGAGATGCGGGGAGCCTTCGGGCTGGTCGTCGCCCGCTCGTTCGGCTCCGCGGCGGTCACGGCCGAATGCGCGGTGGGCTTCTTGCACCCGGGCGGCAGGCTGGTCGCGAGCGAGCCGCCCGCGTCGCAGGGAGAACGATGGGACCCCGCTGGGCTGGCTGACCTCGGGATGTCCAGTCCGACCATCCGCCGCACGGCCGGAGCCACGATCGCCGTCCTGGAGCTGGCGGAGCCGCCCGCCGACACCTGGCCCCGCCGGACCGGTATCCCGGCCAAACGCCCCCTCTGGTGAGGTGTTCACCGTGAAACATCGCCGCCGGTCCCCGCCCGGCGGCAGCACCGTTCCACGTTGAACTCCAGTCCTCTATCAGTCACCCTCAGTCACAGCCTACCGTCAGAACCCCTACTTGACGCCGGAGCGCCAGTAGACGAACATAGGACCGTCGCGAGCGAGGGGACCGGATCAGCCGGATGGCACGCGCCGACAACGACCTGAGACGGCGGGGACGGCGAGCGCTCGCGTCCCTCCGTCGGCGCGACTCGAACGAGGCTTCCGAGGGCAACGGCGCGGACGCGGGCTCGGGCCAGGCCAACCCTCAACCGGGAGTCGAGGTCGAGGCCTCGGACTCAGCGGACCAGCGCCGGGGGGTCCCCCAGTTCGAGGCCCCGCCGCTCGAGGCGGCCGACGCTCCCACCCGACAGATCCTCGAGCGCGCCCATGAGGACCCCGGCCCGCTCGAGCTCCCGCGGGTCCTGGCCATCGCCAATCAGAAGGGCGGCGTGGGCAAGACGACGACGGCGGTGAACCTCGGTTCGGCGCTGGCCGAGGCCGGCTTCCGCGTCCTCGTGGTCGACCTCGACCCTCAGGGCAACGCCAGCACCGGGTTGGGCGTCAACCCGCGCGACCTCGACACCTCGGTCTACGACGTGGTCATGAACGACGTCGGCCTCGACGACTGCATCGAGCCGACGAGCCTCAAGAACCTCTTCGTCGCGCCCGCGACCATCGAACTCGCCGGCGCCGAGATCGAGCTCGTTCCCGTGATGAGTCGCGAGCTGAAGCTGCGCAAGGCCATCAATGACGTCCGCGACGACTACGACATCGTGCTCATCGACTGTCCTCCGTCGCTCGGTTTGCTGACGGTGAACGGGCTCGCGGCCGCCGACGACGTGATCGTCCCGATCCAGTGCGAGTACTACGCGCTCGAGGGCCTGGGTCAGCTGCTGCGGAACGTCGGGATGGTGCGAGGCAATCTGAACCCGACGCTCGACGTCCGGGGCATCGTGCTGACCATGTACGACGCCCGCACCAAGCTCGCCGACCAGGTCGCGGCCGAGGTGCGGTCGCACTTCGGGCCCAAGGTCTACGAGACGGTCGTGCCCCGCACGGTGCGGCTGTCGGAGGCGCCGTCGTTCGGGCAGCCGATCATCGTGTTCGATCCGACGTCGCGAGGGGCCAAGGCCTACCGCGCGCTTGCCGAGGAGGTCAGTCGTGGCGCGACGCGGCGGTCTCGGTAAGGGCCTCGGCGCGCTCATCCCGCCCGGTGGGGCCGAGGCGGGTACCGCCGCCGCGGCCGCCGGCGGTCTCCAGGAACTGCCGATCGCGTCGATCCGGCCGAACAAGTTCCAGCCCCGCCGCCACTTCGACGAGTCCGCGCTCGGCGAGCTCGCCGACTCGATCCGCGAGGTCGGTTTGCTCCAGCCGGTGCTGGTGCGCGCCGACGGCGAGGGCAGCTACGAGCTGATCGCGGGCGAGCGCCGCTGGCGCGCTGCCCGGCGCGCCGGGCTCCAGATGATCCCCGCGCTCGTGCGCACCAGCGACGACTCGTCGGCGTTGGAGCAGGCGCTGGTCGAGAACCTCCACCGCGACGACCTCAACGCGCTCGAGGAGGCGGCCGCCTACCAGCAGCTCATCGAGGACTTCGGCCTCACCCACGAGCGCGTCGCGTCACGAGTGGGCCGCAGCCGGGCGACCGTCACCAACATGCTGCGACTGCTCCAGCTGCCGCCGGGGATCCAGCGCCTCCTGCGCGAGGGCAAGATCGAGGCCGGCCACGCCCGGGCGCTGTTGGGCACGCCCGACCGCGCCTTCCAGGAGGAGCTCGCCCGGCGCGCGGTCGACGATCGCCTCTCGGTGCGCGAGGTGGAAGACGTCGTCCGCGGGCACAGCGAGACCGGCACCAACGGCAACGGGCCCTCGAAGAGGAGCAAGGGCGGCCGGCTGCGGCCGCCGGGCCTGCTCGAGTTGGAGGAGCTCCTCGGCGAGCACCTCGAGACCCGGGTGCGCGTCACCATGGGCGCCAAGCGGGGGAAGGTCACCATCGAGTTCTCCGACCTCGGGGACCTCGAGCGGATCTACCGCCGCATGACGGGCTGAGTCTTTTCGAGTCTGCTGGCCGCCGGCCGGCTACTCGTCGTCGGGCGGGCGCTCGACGCCCCGACGCACTCCGTCCACGATCGCCCGTCCGACGTCGCCGGCCCGGGTGACGAAGCGCCGCATCGCGGCGACGTCGCCCCGTTCCACGAGCTCGCACACGACCGCGGCCATGCGGGTCTCGCGCAGGAGCCCGTAGGCCCGGCCGGCGGCGTCGGCGCCCGGGAGCACGCCGGCCAGCTCTTCCTGCACGGCGGTGGCCACCCGGAAGCCGGCCTCGGAGCGGAAGCTGCCGGCGGCGAAGAACGTGCACCGGCACTCGGCGTCGGCGCCGGGGCGGAGGCCGAGGAAGAGGTCGGCCTCGAACCGGTTGGCCGCCGCGGCCACGGCCGAGTCGTCGCCACCGGTGGTGTCGAGCACTGCGTCGG
>JACDBD010000166.1 GCA_013695115.1 Actinomycetota bacterium
ACGGCGAGGAGCGCGAGATCACCCAGGGCGACCTCGTGCACATACCTCCCGACACGGTGCACAGCCTCCGACCGGTGAGCGACCACGCTCCGATCCACTGCTTCTGCTTCGCGGTGGGCGTGAAGGACTCCGGCCCGGTCGACTACACGAGCCATTAGCCGGGTCCTGGTCACCCGGCGTCTGCCGGCCGGCGGTCTGGATCCGCTGGCCGAAGCCGGCCACGAGCTGGTCCAGCGGGCTGACGACACGCCGTTCACGCATGACGAGCTCGTCACCGCGGTCGCCGACGCTGACGCTGTCGTCTGTCTGCTCACCGACCGTATCGACGCCGAGGTCCTCGCCGCCGGCGCGCCCCGCCTCCGGGTGGTCGCCAACGTGGCGGTCGGCTACGACAACATCGACGTCCCGGCCGCCGAGGAGCACGGCATCGCCGTCTGCAACACCCCGGGCGTGCTCGACGAGACCACCGCCGACCTCGCGTTCCTCCTCATCCTGGCGGCGTCCCGACGGACGTCGGAGGCGGAAGCCGACCTGCGCGCCCGACGTTGGGAGGGCTGGGACATCAACCAATACCTCGGCCGCGACGTGCACGGCGCCACCCTCGGCCTGGTCGGGTTCGGTCGCGTGGGCCAGGCGGTCGGGCGCCGGGCCGCCGGCTTCGGGATGCAGGTCCTCCACCACACCCGCCGCGACACCGGGCTCCCGGGCTGGGTCGCAGACCTCGACACCCTTCTCCGCGAGGCGGACATCCTCAGCGTGCACGTGCCGCTGGGCGACGGGACCACGCACCTCATCGACACCCGACGGCTCGCGCTCATGAAGCCCGACGCCGTCCTCGTGAACACCGCTCGTGGTCCGGTCGTCGACGAGGAGGCGCTCGCGATCGCGCTCGAGGACGGGAGGCTCTTCGCCGCCGGGCTCGACGTGTTCGAACGCGAGCCCGAGGTCCATCCCCGGCTACTGGCGGCGCCCCACACCGTGCTGCTCCCGCACGTCGGAAGCGCATCGCTCGCGACGCGGACGCGCATGGCCCGCACCGCCGCGGAGGGCGCGCTGGCCGTGCTCGCCGGCGAGGTCCCGGCGAACCTGGTGACGAAGCCGCGGAAGAGCTAGAGGCGGCCGTAGCTGCGGTCCGTCAGCGACAACCGGAGGAGCACCCATGGCGAACCGTCGAGTCGTGACCGGCACCGACGCGAGCGGGAAGGCGGTCATCGCGAGCAACGAGGAGATCGAGCCGGTGACGGTTTCGCTCATGCCCGGCCTCGAGTTCGGCCTGGCGTGGGGCGCCGACGACACCGTGACGCTCCCGACCGATGGCGCCAGCGCCAACGCTCCCGCCTACTTCCCGCCCGAGCGGGGCTTCCGGTTCGCCTTCGTCACGATCCCGCCCGAGCCGCGGAGCGAACGGCCCGAAGGGGACTCGCCGGGTATCCCGGCGAGTCAGACGAGCGAAGCCATGGGGGAGGTGGAGGACAAGCTCCCGGGACTCATTGCGCACATTGAGCCCGACCATCCCGGGATGCACACCACCGACACGATCGACTTCGACGTCGTGCTCTCGGGCGAGATCTGGCTCGAGCTCGACGACGGCGCCGAGGTCAAGCTCGAGACCGGTGACTGCGTGGTGCAGAACGGCACCCGCCACTCCTGGCACAACCGCGCGTCGGAGCCCTGCATCCTCGCGGTCGCCCTGGTGGGCGCGCGCCGCACGTAGCCGACGTGCCACCAATCCGCGTCGTGAAATAGGGGCCGCGCGACCGTCAGGCGCCCTCGATCGGCGACGGGTCGAGCCCGAGCAGGTCGATGGTGGTCGCGCCGCGCTGCAACTCGCCGAAGAGGCGGGCTTCGTTGTCGGCGCGGGCGCGTCCCGCGGTCAACACGTCCTCGAGGCGGTCGCGGGGGACCACGGTTACCCCGTCGGCATCACCGACGATCCAGTCGCCCGGGTGCACCGGCACGTCGCCGACCTCGACCTGGGTGCCGATCGCGCCGGGGAGCGTCTTGGTCGCGCCCTTGAGCGCAACGCCGGTGGCGAACACCGGGAAGTGGTGCGCCTCGAGCGCGGCCACGTCGCGCACGCCGCCGTCGATCACCAGACCAATCAGGCCCCGGGCCTCGGCCGCGGTCGTCAGAACCTCGCCGAAGTAGCCGAGCTCGCGCTCGATGCCGACGTCGACGACCACGACGCTGCCCGCGGGTGCCCGCGCGACCGCGACGTGGATCGCCAGGTTGTCGCCGGGCGTGCAGCGAGCGGGGAACGCAGGACCCGCGACCCGGGCGCCCGGCCACGCCGGCGCGATCCGCGCCCGCATCGGGTGCCCACCGCTCTCACCCAGCGTCGCCGCGCCCAGCGCGAGGAGGGCGGCGGCAGGGTCGGAAGCGCTCGGCATGGGTTCCCTCGACGAGATTGGCGGAGGGAGAGGGATTTGAACCCTCGAGGAGCCTTAACGGCCCCTACTCGCTTAGCAGGCGAGCACCTTCGGCCTCTCGGTCATCCCTCCGAACGCCACTGTACCGGCCGCCGGTCGCGGTCTTCAGGTGAGATGGTCCTCAGGTGAGATGTCTCTCGAGCCGCTCCAGGGTGTGCTCCATCGCGCGCCGCGCGCGCTTGGGCCAACCCGCGGCCACGATGTACGTCCGCGTGAAGGGATCGGCCGTGGACCAGTCGTACGTCTCGCGCACACGCGTGCTCGTCTCGCCCTCGGGCTCGAGCTCGTAACGCCATCGGTGGCCACCGATGAGGCGACTCATGAACGCGGGCCGCGCCAGGCCCGGCTCCCACGCGATGCGGCGCCCCTCCTCGAACTCCACGACCTCGTTGCTCATCGAGTACGGCATCCCCCACCGCATGGCCATCCCGAACTTGGCGCCGAGCGCGAGGCGGTCAGGCCCGTCGGTAGGGGCGTCGCGCACCATGCCCGAGCCGTCGATCTCGGGATGCTGCGCCGGGTCGGCCAGGACCGCGAACACCTTCTCGGGCGGCGCCGCGATCAGGCGCTCGGCCGACACCGACTGCGTGCGGGTTTTTGTCATGGCCCGAGACGGTACCGTCAGCACGTGCATCCCGCCGAGGTGCTGGATCAGATCGCCACGCTGCTCGAGCGGAGCCTCGCGCCCGCGTACAAGGTGCAGGCGTTCCGGCGGGCCGCCGACACGATCCGCGACCGCCCGGTCGAGCAGCTCGAGCAGCTGGCGAAGGCGGGACGGCTGCTGTCACTCTCCGGCGTGGGAACGTCGACGAGCCGGGTCATCGCCGAGGTGCTCGAAGGCAAGACACCGAAGTACCTGACCAACCTGGAGGCCGAGGCCGCGCCCGACGCGGGGGCCGGTGGTGAGATCCGCACGGCGCTGCGAGGCGACCTGCACTCGCATTCCGACTGGTCCGACGGCGGCGCCACCATCCAGCAGATGGCGACCGCGGCGCGCGATCTCGGCCACGACTACCTCGCGCTCACCGACCACTCGCCGTCGCTGAAGATCGCGCGCGGACTCACCGCCGAGCGGCTCCGCAAGCAGCTCGACGTGGTCGCCGGGCTCAATCAGGAGCTGGCGCCGTTCCGCATCCTCACCGGGGCCGAGGTCGACATCCTCGAGGACGGTTCGCTCGACCAAGAGGACGACCTGCTCGCCGAGCTCGACCTGGTGGTGGCGAGCGTGCACTCCAAGCTGCGAATGCCGGAGCAGCCGATGACCGACCGGATGGTGGCGGCGATGGCGAACCCGCACGCCGACGTCCTCGGCCACTGCACCGGCCGCATGGTCCGGGGGCGGGGGCGACCGGAGTCGACCTTCGATCCCGATCTCGTCTTCGGCGCCTGCGCCCATTTCGACAAGGCGGTCGAGATCAACTGCCGGCCCGAGCGGCTCGACCCGCCGATGCGCCTCCTCGAGCAGGTGGTCTCGTGGAAGTGTAAGGTGTCGATCGACAGCGACGCCCACGCGATGGGCCAACTCGAATGGCAGCCCTACGGCTGCGCCCGCGCTGCCGAGGCCGGCGTTCCCGTCGAACGGATCGTCAACACGTGGAAGGCCGACGACCTGCTCGACTGGACGGCCGCGCACGGCAAGGCCGCGTGAGGCGAGCGGGAAGAATGACCGACGCGACAGAGCCGATCGAGGAGCAGGTCGAGCTCCCGCCGATCAACTTCAAGTCGATCGCCTTCGGCAGTGGGCCGCGGTTCGCCCGCGACGCGTTCGGCCCGGTGCTCACCTTCTACGTCGTATGGAAGCTGGCCGGGATCGTGTGGGGCATCCTCGCCGCCACCGCGGTGGCGCTGATCGCGTTGCGCTATGAGCGATCGCGGGACCGCACGGGCATCCTCGTGCGCCTCTCGCTCGTACTCGTGCTGGTCCAGGCGGTGGTCGGGATCGCGACCCGCAGCGCCGAGCTCTACCTCATCCAGCCGGTGATCATCAGCGGGCTGTGGGGTTTCGCCTTCATCGGATCGGCGCGGTTCGGCAAGCCCCTGACGGCGGTGTTCGCAAACGAGCTGTTCCCCTTCCCGGAGGAAGTCCGGAGCTCCGAGACGTTCCGGCGGGTGTTCACCCGCCTGTCGTACGCGTGGGGTGCCTACCAGCTGTTCCGCAGTGCGCTGAGAGCGGCGACGCTGCTCGGTCTGGGCGTCGACCTCTACGTCGTGGTGAACCTGGCGACGGGTGTCCCCATGGTCATGGGAATGATGTCGGGGTCGATCTGGTACGCCGTGCGCAGCTTCCGCCGCAGCGAGGAGTGGGGCTGGGCGATCGAGGCGATGGAGGCGGGGACGCTGCCACCGGGCGAGGAGCCCAGCGAGGCGTAGCGCTACAGCTCGAGCGCGAGGTACCGGGCGTCGGGCCGCGGGTTGTACCGGTATGGGGGTACGTCGCGAAAGCCGAGCGACCAGTAGAGCGCGTTGGCGGCCTCCAATTCGCGCACGGTGTCGAGGAGCATCTGGGTGTAACCGAGCGTCCTCGCGGCCGCGATGACGTCCTCCGCCAGGCGACGTCCCAGCCGGCTCCCCCGATGCTCCGGACGCACGAACATCCGCTTCATTTCGCACGTCGGCCCATCGAAGCAGCACAGCGCAACGACACCGGCAGGCGCCCCGTCGACAAAGCCGATCAGCGCCGAGCCCGCGGGCGGCCCGTAATGGGCGGGGAGGTCGTCCAGCTCGGCCTCGACATCCTGGAAGTCGACCTCGAACGGCAACGACGCCAGGTGCTCGGAGATCAGTTCACGAACCAGGCGGTAGTCGTCCTCGCCCGCCGGGGCCCGGACCTCCAGGGTCACATCAGCGCCGGGCGAGGCTCGCCGTCGAGCCAGACGACCACGCCCTCCCACGGTCCCAGCGCGAGCGCGCCATCCGCCCGCTCACCGTCGCGGGCGCGGTCGGTGCCGATCCGCACGATGCCGTCGACGCCGCCGACGGTGGCGGGGGCATCGCCGAGGTTCAGCGCCACGACCACGCGCTCGCCCCGCCGCCACGCCCACAGCCCGCCGTCAGCCGCGATCGTCTCGTACGTCCCGTCGCGGAGGTCGGGCACCGCGTCACGGAGGCCGATGAGGTCGCGGCAGAGTGCGAGCATCGAGTTTGGATCGCGGCGCTGGTCGGCGACGTTGCAGGCGGCGAAGTCACCGAACGGCAGCCACGGCTCGGCGGCAGGGCCGGTGGAGAAGCCACCCCCGGGCCCGGCATCCCACTGCATGGGGGTGCGTGCCGGATCGCGTCCCGCGAGCGGGTGGAACCGGAGGCCGACCGGGTCGCGCAGCCGCTCGCGCGGGACGTCGGTGTCGGGCATGCCGATCTCGTCGCCGTAGTAGAGGAAGGCCGTGCCGCGCAGGGTCAGCGTCATCATCAGGGCGCAGCGGGCCCGCGCCGGGTCGTTGTCGCCCCAGCGGGTCGGGAACCGCGGCACGTCGTGATTGCCGGCGGTCCAGACCGGCCAGCAGCCGGGTGGGATCTCGGCTTCGGTCTCCTCGACCACCCCCCGCAGCGCGGCGGGCTCGAACTTCGTGTGGAGCAACGGGATGTTGAAGGCGAGGTTGAGCTCGTCGTCGGCGCCGTAGAAGGAGGCCATCGTGGGGACGTCGAACACGAACGTCTCGCCGACCAGCATCCGCGCCGGGTCGTAGGAGTCGGCGACGGCACGCCAGCGGCGGATGACGTCGTGTACCTCCGGGCGGCACTGGTTGTAGACGGGCCGCTGGCCGCGGAGCTGGTCCATCCAGTGGTCAGCATCGGTGACCGGCGGGTTGTCGCGGAGTTCCTTGTCCTTGACGACCATGTGGGCGACGTCGATGCGGAAGCCGGCGACGCCGCGGTCGAACCAGAACCGCAGGATGCGGTCGAACTCCGCCCGCACCTCCTCGTTCCACCAGTTGAGGTCGGGCTGCCCGGGGGTGAAGTTGTGCAGGTAGTACTGGCCGGTGGCGTCGTCGAGGGTCCAGGCGGGCCCGCCGAAGCTGCTCACCCAGTTGTTGGGGGGCGAGCCGTCGGCCTTGGAGTCGGCCCACACGTACCAGTCGCGCTTCGGGTTGTCGGGCGACGAGCGCGACTCGGCGAACCACGGGTGCTCGATGCTGGTGTGGTTGGGAACGATGTCGAGGATGATCTTGATGTCGCGTCGACCGGCGGCGGCGATGAGCTCGTCGACGTCGGCCAGCGTGCCGAGCCCGGGTTGCACGCCGGTGTAGTCGGCGACGTCATAGCCCCAGTCGGCGTCGGGCGACACCATGATCGGAGAGAGCCAGACGCCGTCGACGCCGAGCCAGCCGAGGTGGTCGAGCCGGTCGATGATGCCGCGCAGGTCGCCGACCCCGTCGCCATCCGAGTCCGCCCAACTACGGGGATAGATCTGATAGTGGACGCCGTCCCGCCACCACACCCGTTCGGCCACGGCGGGGAGCGTAGAGCGGAGGGAGTGGGATTCGAACCCACGGAGGCTTGCGCCTCAACGATTTTCAAGACCGTCCCGTTCGGCCGCTCCGGCACCCCTCCGGTGCCCAGGTTACGGCGGCCTTGGCTCCACCCGGTCGAAGCCGCACAGCGGGATCAGCACCTCGGGCACTGCGAAGGACCCGTCGGGCCGTTGGTAGTGCTCGAACAGGTTCACCAGTGTGCGGCCGACGGCACAGGCGGTGCCGTTGAGTGTGTGCACCAACTCGGTGCTCTTCCCGGTCCGCAGGCGGGTTGCGAGGCGGCGGGCCGAGTAGTCGGTGTAGTTCGAGCACGACGTGACCTCGCGGTACCGCCCTTCCGAGGGCAGCCAGGTCTCGATGTCGTACTTGCGGGCCGCGGCCGCGCCGAGATCGCCGGCGGCAATGTCCACCACCCGATAGGGAAGACCGAGCCCGGACACGATCGACTCCTGGAGCGCCACCAGGGCGTCGAGCTCCTCCCATGACCGGTCGGGATGGGCGAACGAGAACATCTCGACCTTGTCGAACTGGTGCACCCGGAAGATGCCGCGCGTGTCCTTGCCGTACGTGCCCGCTTCCCGGCGGAAACAGGTGGAGAAGCCGCCGTACCGCAGCGGGAGCTGGTCCTCGTCGAGGATCTCGGCGCGGTGCAGTCCCGACAGCGGGATCTCGCTGGTGCCGACCAGGAAGAGCTCGCCCCCGTCGACCTCGTAGACCTGGTGCCGGTCGGTGGGAAAGAAACCGGCCTCCTCCATCGCCCGCTCGCGCACGAGGACGGGCGGGACCACCGGCGTGAAGCCCTCGGCCGCCAGCTTCCCCATCACCCACTGCACGAGCGCGAGCTCGACCAGCACCGCTTCCCGCATGAGGTAGGCAAAGCGCGAGCCGCTCATCTCGGCCGCGTGCTCGATGTCGACGAAGCCGATCTGCTCTCCGAACATGGCGTGGTCGTGCGCGGGCGCGGCGCCCGGCTCGCCCGCCGTCCGCACGACCGCGGCGTCGTCCTCGCCGCCGTCGGGCACCGACTCGTGCGCGGGGTTGGGCACCTGCAGCGCGAGCTCACGCAGCCGGACTTCGGCTTCGGCCAGCACCGGCTCCTTGGCCGCGAGCTCGTCCTTGAGCGCGGACGCGGCGGCGATCTTGGCCGGACGGTCGTCGGGCGCGGCCTTGCCGATCTCCTTCGAGGCGGCGTTCTGGCGCGCTCGCAGCTGTTCGGCGTCGTTGAGCAGGGCGCGGTAGGCCTCGTCCGCGGCCAGTACCCGATCGAGGAGCCCCTCCTCGACCCGCTTGCGCTCGATGCCCTCGCGGTAACCCGGCTCGTCGCGCAGGCGCCGCAGGTCGATCACGGGCCCTCGCCCGACGGCCGCATCAGCCCGCGCACGCCGTCGATCCACTCCCCCGCCTCGCGCCACGCCTTGCCCGCGGCCTCCCGGCGGGCGTGGGTGTCCTCCGCGCCGGCCACGGGGTACGAGCCGAGAAACTTCACGTCGGCGGTCTTCGCCCGCAGGTTGCGCAGGCAGTCGGCCACGAGCTCGTCGACGACATGGCCGTCGAAATCGATGAAGAAGCAGTAGTCGCCCAAGCTCCGCTTGGTCGGACGCGACTCGAGCTTGGTGAGGTTGATGGCGCGGGCGGCGAACTCCTGGAGCATCGCCAGCAGCGAACCAGGCTGGTCCTCGCGCTGGAAGCAGACGATCGACGTCTTGTCGTGCCCGGTGGGTGCGGGCACACCGTGCCCGACGAGCACGAACCGGGTCTGGTTCTCGGGATGGTCCTCGATGTCCTTGGCGACGACCTCGAGGCCGTTGAGCTGGGCGGCGTACTCGGTGCAGACCGCGGCGACGGGCTCGTCGGTCGTGGCAGCCACCTGCTCCGCAGCCTCGGCGGTGGAGTTGGTCACGACGGTCTCGGCGTGGGGCAGCTTGCGGCTCAACCACACCCGGCACTGCCCGAGCGGGTTGGGGTGCGAGAGAACCGTGCGCACCGCGCCCAGCTTGGTGCCCGGGCGGGCGCAGAGGTTGAGCGAGATGGGCAGGTCGACTTCGCGCTGGATCAGCAGGCCGGTGTCGAAGGCCAGCGTGTCGAGCGTGACCGTGACGGTGCCCTCGATCGAGTTCTCGATCGGGACCAGGCCGACTTCGACGTCGCCTCGCTCCACTGCGCCGATCACGTCGGGGACCGACCGCAGCGGCGTCAGGTCCTGGCCGGCGAGATCGGGCTGGGTGAGGATCGCTTCCTCGGCGAACGTACCGTGCGGGCCCAGAAAACCAACTCGCGTCATCCTCCATTGCCTCGCTCGCTGCGGCGCAGGGTACCTGCGCCGCAGTCGCTCGCTCGGACGCCAAGTCGTACGACGATGCTCGGCCGTGCCGCACTCATCGCCCGATCGTAGTTGTGGGTGTCGCGCGTTCTTCGGAGTTACGCCGGGCTGAGGGTGGCGTTGGTGACCTCGACTGTGAACTGCCCACACCACACGAGCACGGTCCACCCGGCGCCGGGCTGCACGTCGGCGGGGACGGCGTAGTCGGACGTGTCGCCGACATTGCCGCGCAGCCCGCCCAGGTTCGACCCACCCGGGCGGCGCTCATCGTTGCCTTCGATGAGGTACACGATGGGATCGGGCGTGCCCTCGATGTCGAAGCCGGTGAACCGGACGACGTAGGTCCCGTCGGTGTTCTGGATCAGGTCGACGGTCCCCGACGCGTCGTGGCCGGCGAGGCCCTGGAGCACGCCGGTGGCCACCCGCACGGGCTGGGTCGGCGCTTCCGGCGCGGGGGTTGCGCCCGTGGCGGGCGGCTCCTCGTCGTCGGAGGCGTCGGCGACCGGGCCCTCGACCAGCTTGGTGTTGTCGGTCTCGTCGACGTAGTAAGGCCGGACGATCCACGTGGCCAGGGCGAGGATGACACCGGTGAGCACGAGCGGCGCGACCCACGCCCAGCGGACGAACCGCCGCAGCACGAACGCGAGCACGACATAGCCGCCGACGAGCACGGCCACCGTGAGCAGCCCCCGGCCGGCCCGGAAGACGCTGCGGGCGGCCTCGTTCTTGTCGAAGAAGAAGAAGCCGAACGTGGCGAGAAACGCGATCGCCGGCAGCGCTCGAACGGGCCACTGCCACCACTGTGTCCTCGTCGGCATGTGCACAGGATTGCAGGCCGAGGCCGGTTCGGGACATCGGGGCCGGCGCTACGGTGCCTGCCCGTGGCGATCCCGACGGCGACGCGGACGTTCATGGGCCTGCGTCGGGCCCGACTCGTCGGGATCTTCATCGGTCTCGCCGGCCTGTGCGCCGCGCTCACGATCCTGTTCTGGTCGATGCGGGCGGTCATGGAGATCGGGGGGAGTTGCGCGTCGGGGAACGTCCCGTACGAGATCACCCGGCCGTGCCCGAAGGGGACCGGCTTTCTCATGACCGGCTCGATCTTCGGCGGCATCTTCATGTTCGGGCTCTACGCGGTCAGCGCCGTCGGCGGTCCGAGCCTGTGGCCGCTGGCATGGCCGGCGCTGTTCCTGTCGCTGGGATGGAACTTCTTCGAATACGGCGTCGATCCGCCGTTCGGCAGTGGCGTCGCGCCCGGCTGGCTGATCTGCGGCGTGCTGTTCGCGCTCATGGGCGGGGCCCCGCTCCTGATCCTCATCAGGTCGGGCTGGTTCGCGAGGCTCTTCACCGGCCGCGAGATGGGGATATGGCGGAGCTGGCTGCCCAGGCTGCCCAAGCCGCCGCCCACCGACTCGACGCCCCCGGTCATGGTGGGCGGGTCCCGAGGCGCGCTCCTTCTTCTTCAGGGAGGCGCGATCGTCTTCGGTGTGTGGACGGGCTGGCGCATCTTCGACTGGGCCAACGGCTGAGCATGGCCGCGATCGACCGAACGCCGGAGTGGAAGGCCCTGCGGGAGCACTTCGGTGCGGTGAAGGACACCCACCTGCGCGACCTGTTCGCGGGCGACACCGACCGCGGTGAGACCCTGACCGTCGAGTTCGACGGCATCTATCTGGACTACTCGAAGAACCGCGTGACCGCCGAGACGATCGTGCTGCTCGTCGCGCTGGCCGAGCGGGCCGGGCTGGGCGAGCGCATCGACGCCATGTTCGCGGGCGAGAAGATCAACGTGACCGAGGACCGGGCGGTACTGCACGTCGCCCTGCGGGCACCCGAGGGCGAGCGCATCGAGGTCGACGGCGTCGACGTCGTCCCCGAGGTCCACGCGGTGCTGCGCAAGATGGCCGGGTTCGCCGACCGGGTCCGTTCGGGTGAGTGGACCGGGCACACGGGCAAGCGCATCCGCAACGTGGTCAACATCGGGATCGGCGGATCCGACCTCGGCCCGGCGATGGCGTTCGAAGCGCTCAAGGACTCCAGCGACCGGGCGATGACGTTCCAGTTCGTCTCCAACGTCGACGGCACCGACGTGTGGGAGGCGACGCGCGGGCTCGACGCGGCCGAGACGATCTTCGTCGTGTGCTCGAAGACGTTCACGACGCTCGAGACCCTCACGAACGCGCGCACCGCCCGGGCGTGGCTGCTCGGCCAGCTCGGGGACGAGCAGGCCGTGATGCGCCATTTCGTGGCGGTGTCGACGAACGCGGCCGAGGTCGAGAAGTTCGGGATCGACACCGACAACATGTTCGAGTTCTGGGACTGGGTCGGCGGTCGCTACTCGTACGACTCGGCGATCGGCCTCTCCCTCATGATCGCCATCGGCCCCGAGCGGTTCCGCGAGATGCTCGCCGGCTTCCACGCCGTCGACGAACACTTCCGCACCGCGCCGTTCGAGTCGAACCTCCCCGTCCTGCTCGGGCTGATCGGCGTCTGGTACGACAACTTCTTCGAAGCCGAGACCCAGGCCATCCTCCCCTACAGCCAGTACCTGGCTCGCTTCACCGCCCACCTCCAGCAACTCGACATGGAGAGCAACGGCAAGTCGGTCACGCGTGAGGGAAAGCCGGTGCGCTGGCAGACCGGGCCGATCGTCTGGGGCCAGCCCGGCACCAACGGCCAGCACGCCTACTACCAGCTGATCCACCAGGGCACGAAGCTCATCCCGTGCGACTTCATCGGCTTCCTCGAGCCCAACCACGACGTCGGCGACCACCACGAACTGCTCATGGCCAACTTCTTCGCCCAGACCGAGGCGCTGGCGTTCGGCAAGACGAAGGAGGAGGTCGAGGCCGAGGGCGTGCCCGCGTTCCAGGTGCCGCACCGGACGTTCCCGGGCAACCACCCGACCACCACGATCCTGGCGCCGAAGCTCACGCCTTACGTGCTCGGCCAGCTCGTCGCGCTGTACGAGCACAAGGTGTTCACCCAGGGGACCATCTGGGACGTGAACTCGTTCGACCAGTGGGGCGTCGAGCTGGGCAAGGTGCTGGCCAACCGCATCGTCCCCCAACTCGCCGCCGGCACCGAGCCCGACCTCGACCACGACAGCTCGACGAACGCGCTCATCCGCAGGTTCCGGGCGCGGAGGTGACTCGCCGATCCGGTGCGTAGGCTGGCGCGGCGACAGGAAGGCTCACGCCATGCAGCTCGGGATGATCGGACTGGGGCGAATGGGCGCGGGTCTCGTGCGCCGGCTCATGCGGGACGGCCACGACTGCGTCGTGTTCGACGTCAGCGAGCCCGCGGTCAAAGAGCTGGAGCAGGACGGCGCCACCGGCGCGACCTCGCTCGCCGAGTTCGCGTCCAAGCTCACGAAGCCGCGGGCGGCGTGGGTGATGGTCCCCGCCGCGTTCACCGGCCAGACGGTGAGCGACGTCGCCGCCGAGTTCGAGAAGGACGACATCATCATCGACGGCGGCAACTCCTACTACCGCGACGACATCGCCCGGGCCAAGGAGCTCGCCGACAAGGGCATCCACTACGTCGACGTCGGCACCAGCGGCGGCGTGTTCGGGCTCGAGCGCGGCTTCTGCCTCATGATCGGGGGCGAGGAGACGGTGGTGCAGCACCTCGACCCGATCTTCGCCACCATCGCGCCCGGCGTCGACGCCGCGCCCCGCACGCCCGGCCTCACCGGCGACCCCAACACCGCCGAGAACGGCTACCTGCACTGCGGGACCAACGGCGCCGGCCACTTCGTGAAGATGGTCCACAACGGCATCGAGTACGGGATCATGGCCGCCTACGCCGAGGGGCTGGCGGTCCTCAACGACGCCGACGTCGGAACCCGTAAGCAGGAGAAGGACGCCGAGACCGCGCCGCTCCAGGATCCCGAGTTCTACCAGTACGACATCGACATCCCCGCGGTCTCCGAGGTCTGGCGGCGCGGCAGTGTGATCGCATCCTGGCTGCTCGACCTCACCGCGCTCGCGCTGGCCGAGTCACCGGCGCTCGAGGAGTACTCGGGCCGGGTGTCCGACTCGGGCGAGGGCCGCTGGACGGTCCAGGCCGCGGTCGAGGAGGGCGTGCCCGCGCAGGTGCTCACCGCGTCGCTGTACTCGCGGTTCGCCTCGCAGGGCAACGCTGACTTCGCCAACAAGCTCCAGTCGGCGATGCGCAAGCAGTTCGGCGGCCACGTGGAGAAGGGCAGCTCCTGATGGCCACGCCCGCACCGTCCGACGTCCTGGTGTTCTTCGGCGCCACCGGCGACCTCGCCTACAAGAAGATCTTCCCCGCTCTCTACAGCATGACGAAGCGGGGTGAGCTCAAGGTCCCGGTGATCGGGGTCGCCTCCTCGCCGTGGGGCATCGACGAACTCCGCAAGCGCGCCCACGACAGCATCGAAGAGCACGGCGGCGGGATCGACGACCGGGCCGCGTTCACCGCGCTGACCGAGTCGATGCAGTACGTCGACGGCGACTACAAGGACGACAAGACCTACGCCGCCATCCGCGACGCGCTGGGCAAGGCCGAGCGCCCCGCCCACTACCTCGCGATCCCGCCGAGCTTGTTCCCTACCGTGGTCGAGGGCCTGGGGAAGTCGGGCGCGGCGAACGACGCCCGGGTGATCGTCGAGAAGCCGTTCGGCCGCGATCTCGCGTCGGCCCAGGAACTCAACCGCGTCCTCCACACGGTGTTCCCCGAGCCGTCGATCTTCCGCATCGACCACTACCTCGGAAAGGAGCCGGTCCAGAACCTCCTGTACTTCCGGTTCGCCAACTCGTTCCTCGAGCCGGTCTGGAACCGCAACTACATCGAGAACGTGCAGATCACGATGGCCGAGAACTTCGGCGTCGCCGGCCGGGGCAAGTTCTACGAGGAGGTCGGCGCGCTCCGCGACGTGATCCAGAACCACCTGCTCCAGACGACGGCCATGCTGGCGATGGAGCCGCCGGTCGGCTCCGACCCCGAGGCGCTACGCGACGAGAAGGAGAAGGTGTTCCGCGCCATGCGGACGCTCACACCCGACGACGTCATCCGGGGACAGTTCGGCGGCTACCGCGACGAGGACGGCGTCGACCCCAAGTCGGACGTCGAGACCTACGCGGCGGTGCGGGTGCACATCGACTCGTGGCGCTGGGAAGGAGTGCCGTTCTTCATCCGGGCGGGCAAGAACCTCCCCATCACCGCCACCGAGGTGATGGTCGAGTACCGCCGGCCGCCCCAGCACGTGTTCGCCGACGACGAGCCCCACCCCGAGGACGCCAACTACATGCGCTTCCGCCTCGGGCCCGACCGGGTCGTGATCGCGTTGGGCGCTCGCTCCAAGGTCCCGGGCGAGACGTTCGTCGGCGAGCCGGTGGAGCTGTACCTGTGCAACCAGGGCGGCGACGAGGCTCCGGCCTACGAGCGGCTCATTGGCGACGCGATGGAGGGCCAGGCGCTGCTGTTCGCCCGCGAGGACGGCGTCGAGCAGGCGTGGCGGGTGGTTGACCCGATCCTCGAGGACCACGGGCCCGCGCACCACTACGAGCCCAAGACCTGGGGGCCGTCGGAGGCCGACAAGCTGCTGCCCGAGGGCGAGTTCTGGCACGACCCCGAGCCGTAGGTGGCGGACGAGTTCGAACTGTGGCTCGTGCGACACGGCGAGACCGAGTGGTCGAAGACCGGCCGACACACCAGCCGCACCGACGTTCCCCTCACCGAGCCCGGCGAACGCCAGGCCGAGGCGCTCGGCGGGCTACTCGGTGGACAAAAGTTCGCCCGGGTGCTCTCCAGTCCCAAGCGTCGTGCGCTCGACACTTGCCGGCTGGCCGGGTACGGCGATTCGGCGGAGATCGCCGACGACCTGCAGGAGTGGGACTACGGCGAGTACGAGGCTGAGAAGACCGTCGACATCCGCAGGACCCGTCCCGACTGGTCGCTGTGGGACGACGGCGCGCCCGGCGGCGAGACGCCGGCCCAGGTCGGCGAGCGCGCCCGGCGGGTGCTGGCGGAGTTCGAACGCGCCGGCGGCGATGTTGTCGTCTTCTCGCATGGCCACTTCCTCCGGGTTCTCACCGCGACGTGGTTGGGTCTCCCGCCCGAGTCCGGCCGCCGCTTCGGCCTGTCGACCGCGACGCTCGGCCGGCTCGGCCACGAGCGGGAGCACCATGTCGTCTGGCTCTGGAACCAGCCCGCCGGCGAATGACGAGGTCCCTCCGATACTCAGCCGCGAACCCGATGAACCATGCGAGCTCGACCGCGGGAGGCGCGCTTCCGACTCGCTCGCCCCAATCGATGAGCACGACCCGGTCCTCCGAGAAGCCGAGGTTGCCCAACCTGAGGTCGCCGTGGATGAGCGTCTGCTCACATTGTTCGAGCTGCTCGGCCAACACGCCGGGGCGCTCCGCGATCGCCAAGACGGCGTCGGCCACGTCTCTTGAAACGAGATCGGGAAAGGCCTCCCAGCCCCGCGAGATGATCTCGCCGTGATGGTTGCCCAGCTGACGCTCCCGCTGCATGGTGCCGGGAGAGAGCAAGGTGTGTCGGGTGCAACCAGTGAACCGGAGACGTCACGCATGAAGACACTCCATGCGTTGCCCTCCGTCTCCACCGAGACCGTCGCGTGATCGATCACCGCCGGCACCCGCTCGAAGAGCCCGTTGTCCCACATTGAACCCGAGCCGCCCACGGTCGTGGGTCACTCGCGACATCCAGTCCCATTCGGGGGACACGCGCTTGAGGACCAGCTCCCGGCCGTCGCGCAACGTCACGTGCTCGATGACATTCCCCGAGTTCCCGGCTGATTCCAAGGGACGACGACTGACGATCTCGGCCGTGAGGCTCATCCGTTCTCCTTCCCTCGCAGCCCCTGGCGACCGGGCGGTGACGGCACCGCCCGGTCACCGGCAGCCTGGTCCGCGAAGTTCGCCTACGGCTTCAGCTCGTAGAGGTTGTTGAACGGGTTCTCCAGCGGCGCGATCTGCATCGACGAGAACCCGGCCTCGGTCGCCAGCTCTTCGAGCTTGGGCGGGTGGAGACCAACGGTCCCGAGCCCCTCGCCACCGTTGGCCAGCGACGTGGTCATGCAGTACAGGACGCTGCACCCGTGGAAGGCCGCCCCCAGGGGCCCGAAGTTCTCCTCGAGGTTGTCCGAGCAGTTGATGTCGAGGCAGACGTAGCTGCCGCCGGGGTTCAACGCGTCCCGGATCGACCGCAGTAGCCCCCGGGGGTCGACGGCGTCGTGCACCACGTCGAACGTGAACACGACGTCGTACGTGCCGGGGATGCCTTCCGAAGCGTCGAGGTGCTCGAACCGCACCCGGTCGCTCACGCCGGCAACCTCGGCCGCCGACCGGGCCGCCTCGATGGTCGGCTCGAAGACGTCGTAGCCGACGTAGCGCGACTTCGGGTAGGCCTCGGCCAGCTTGATCAGCCCACGGCCGCGGCCGCATCCGATGTCGGCGACGTCGCCGCCGCGCTCGAGCGCCGTCTCCACGTCGGGCAGCGCCGGGATCCAGTCCTGCACGAGGTGGTTGTTGAACCAACCGGCGGTGAAGCGCTCCATGCCGTCCCACATGTCGTCGTGGTATGCGCTCTGGGGAACGCCCCCGCCCGCCCGGAACACCTCGAGCAGCTGGTCGTACACGGTGACCATGCCCCGGATCATCTGGTGCATGCCCCCGAAGAACACCGGCCCGCCCTCTTGGGCCAGCACCGGCACATGCTCGGGCGGCAGGGTGAACCGGTCAGCAGCGCGGTCGTACTCGACATACCCGCCCGCGGCCATGCCGCCGAGCCACTCGCGCACGTAGCGCTCGTTCGTGCCCGTCCGTGCGGCGAGTTCGGCACTCGTCGTCGGACCGCTCGCGGCGAGGTCCTTCCAGAGGCCGAGGCGGTCACCGATGCTCGAGAGCACGGTGGTCGTCAGACCGCTGGTGTCGGTGAGGACCTTGCCGACGAACTCCTCGACCTTGGCCTCGTCGACTGTCGTTGCATCCTCGGTCGGTTCGATGGTGGTGGTCATCTCGCTCCCTCCCTTTTCGACGTGAGCCCCGCGGGCCCGCTGTCCGGATGGTGAGGGAGTGGCGGCGTGCCGTCTGCGTCCGGGGACGCATTCGCCGCGAATCGCACTGATCAAACGGAGAGCTGGGCTCGCTCCCGGAGCGCCTCGCAGTCGAGAACGGTGATGCGACGGCGGCCGGTCTCGATCCAACCCAGCCGGCGCATCGCCTGGAGCGCCTTGACCACCGCCTCGCGCGACAGCGACGTCCACTCCGCCAGCTCCTGCTGCGTGAGGGGCAGGGTGATCTCGGTGCCAACCTCATCCGCTCGGCCGTGGCGGTCGGCGAGCTCGACGAGACGCATCGCGACCCGACCCAGGGTGTCGGGGTTCCCGAACTCGAGCTGGCGGATCGAGGCCTCTCGCACGCGCCGGGCGAGTACTTCGAGGAGGGGCGCGGCCGACCGGGGCGTGCGGTCGAGGAACGCCTGAAACGCCGGACGCGGGACGATCAAAGCCCGGACGGCGCCGAGCGCCCAGCCGCTGCCCGAGCGAGGCGCGCCGTCGATGGCCGACAGCTCTCCCAGCAGCTCGCCGGGCCCGCGGACACCGAGCACGATCTCGCGCCCGTCGGCGGCGGTGGAGACGATCTTGACGTGCCCGGCGAGGACGATCACCACCGAGTCGCCGGGATCACCCTCGCGGAACAGCACGTCGCCGGGTTCGTAGTCCCGGGTGTTTCCGGTCGCGGACAGCGCCGCGGCATCGCCGGCGTCGAGCCGACCGAGGAAGCTGTCCGGCGCCGACATCAAGCCGGCTTCGCCAGCCGCACGACGACCCCACACTCGCAATTGATCACCTTGGCCATCTCGGTCACCCTGCGTTGTCGTTCGGACCGGTGCCAAACTACGTGGTCCGGTTTGTCGGAATGTTTGGAGAGGCGGCCGCCGAGGCGGCGCCCCCCGTCGCCGCTGCGTAGCATCCGGCCGTGCCCGTCGAACCTGTCCCCACCCCCAACGCGCCACCCGTTGCCGGTCCGTACTCACCGGCGGTCCGGGCCGGTGACTGGCTCGTGCTCGCGGGCCAGGTCGGCTTCGACCCCGCCGCGGGGAAGCTCGCCGCCGGCGGCGCCACCGGCGAGGCCCGTCAGGCGATGGCGAACATCGTCGCGGTGCTGGCCGACTGCGGGGCGTCGATCGCCGACGTCGCCAAGACGACAATCTTCCTCACCGATCTCTCCGACTTCGGTGCGGTCAACGAGGCGTACGGCGAAGCGGTCGGCGAATACCGTCCCGCCCGCTCTACCGTGCAGGTCGCGGCATTGCCGGCGGGTGCGAGCGTCGAGATCGAGGTCTGGGCCTACCGGCCGGAATGACCGCGGCGACCGCCCGGTTGGGCCGAGCGTGGGCACGCTGATGAACCGCCCGGTGGCGGGCAAGGCCGTGTTGCTGATCGAATGACAAGAAGCTGCCATCCAACCGGCCGGGGGCCGGGTTCCCCGGCCCCCGGAC
>JACDBD010000187.1 GCA_013695115.1 Actinomycetota bacterium
TCCTCCGGCCCCGGCTCGAACGCCGCACCATGCGCCTCGGCCGCTTTCTCACCGTGCTCGCCGCCTTCGGCGGCCTCGAGCTGTACGGCATCGGCGGCGCGCTCCTCGCGATCCTGGCGGTGGCCGGCCTGGTCGCATTGACCGAGGAGCTGACCCCGGCGTAAGGAACCACCGGGGCGGGCCGCGGTGTAGAGGGGCCATGACGACTCTTGCGAGGATCGTGCCGGCCGCGATGGTGGTGATCACCGCCGGGTGCACCGACGGTAACGACTTCTGACTAGACGCGCGCGGGCTCGCCCTTGGCGAACACCAACCCGTCGGGGGAGGCGTCGACCTTGATCGTGTCGCCGTCGGCGTACTTCCCCTCGAGCAGCGCCAGCGCGATCGGGTCGATGACCTCCCGCTGTATCACCCGCTTGAGCGGCCGGGCCCCGTAGTCGGGGTCGTAGCCGGTGCGGGCGAGGTACTCCTTCGCCGCGTCGGTCAGCTCGATGGTCAGCCCCCGCTCGGCGAGTCGGCCGGCAAGGTGCTGGACCTGGAGCTCGACGATCTCGGCGATGTGCTCCTCGCTCAGCGGGTGGAACACCACGATCTCGTCGATGCGGTTGAGGAACTCGGGCTTGAAGTGGTTGCGCATGGCGTCGAGCACCGCCTGCTCGTCGCCGCCGCTGCCCAGGTTGCTCGTCATGATGACCACGGTGTTGGTGAAGTCGACCGTGCGACCCTGACCGTCGGTGAGGCGGCCGTCGTCCATGAGCTGGAGCAGCACGTTGAACACGTAGGGGTGGGCCTTCTCGATCTCGTCGAGCAGCAGCACCGCGTAGGGGCGGCGCCGCACCGCCTCGGTGAGCTGGCCGCCCTCCTCGTAGCCCACGTACCCCGGCGGCGCGCCGACCAGGCGCGAGACGTTGTGCTTCTCCTGGTACTCCGACATGTCGATGCGGACCATGGCCTGCTCGTCGTCGAACAGGAAGTCGGCCAGCGACCGGGCCAGCTCGGTCTTCCCGACTCCCGTCGGGCCGAGGAACAGGAACGTGCCGATGGGTCGGTGAGGATCGGACAGCCCGGCACGCGAGCGGCGGATGGCGTTCGCCACCGCCGTGACCGCGTCGTCCTGTCCGATGACCCGCTCGTGGAGCGCGTCTTCCATCCGGACGAGCTTCTGCACCTCGCCCTCCATGAGGCGCGACACCGGGATGCCGGTCCACTTGGAGACGATCTCGGCGATGTCCTCCTCGTCGACCTCTTCCTTCAGCATCGCCTGGGAACTCTGAAGCTCGTTCAGGCGGGCGGTCTTCTCCTCGATCTCGGCCTCGAGCTCGCGCATGGTGCCGTAGCGCAGTTGGGCGGCCCGCTCGAGGTCGCCCTCGCGCTCGGCCTTCTCGGCTTCGCCCCGGGCGTTCTCGAGCTGCCCCTTGAGCTCGCGGATCTCGGTGATGGCCCGCTTCTCGTTCTCCCAGTGCGCCACCATCGCGGCGCGCTGCTCGGCCAGCTCGGCCAGCTCGGCCTCGAGCGCCTCGAGCCGCTGCTTGGAGACGTCGTCCTTCTCCTTGGCCAGCGCCGCCTTCTCGATCTCGAGCTGGCGGAACCGCCGCTCGACCACGTCGATCTCGAACGGCATCGAGTCGATCTCGATGCGCAGTCGCGACGCGGCCTCGTCGACCAGGTCGATGGCCTTGTCGGGAAGTTGGCGACCGGTCACGTAGCGGGCCGACAGCACGGCCGCGGCCACGAGGGCGGCATCCTGGATGCGGACGCCGTGGTGCACCTCGTAGCGCTCCTTGAGGCCACGCAGGATCGCGATCGTGTCGTCGACGCTGGGCTCGCCCACGTACACCGGCGCGAACCGGCGTTCGAGGGCGGTGTCCTTCTCGATGTGCTTGCGGTACTCGTCGAGCGTGGTCGCGCCGATGAGTCGGAGCTCGCCGCGAGCCAGCATCGGCTTGATCATGTTGCCGGCGTCGACCGCGCCCTCGGCGCCGCCGGCGCCCACGATCGTGTGCAGCTCGTCGATGAACGTGATGACCTCGCCCTCGGAATCGGCGATCTCCTTGAGGACGGCCTTGAACCGCTCCTCGAACTCTCCGCGGTACTTCGAGCCCGCGACCATCGAGCCCATGTCGAGCGCGATGACCCTCTTGTTGCGCAGCCCCTCGGGCACGTCGCCCTCGACGATGCGGCGGGCGAGGCCCTCGACGATGGCGGTCTTGCCCACGCCGGGCTCGCCGATGAGCACCGGGTTGTTCTTGGTGCGGCGCGACAACACCTGGATGACGCGACGGATCTCCTCGTCCCGGCCGATGACCGGATCGAGCTTGCCCTTGCGCGCCTCCTCAGTCAGATCGCGGCCGTAGCGCTCGAGCGCCTGGTACTGGTCCTCGGGGTTCTCGCTGGTGACGCGGTGGCTGCCGCGCACCTCCTTGAGCGCGTCGAGCACGGCATCGTGGGTGACGTCGAGCGAGCGCAGGAGGTCACCGACCCCGCCTTTGACCTCGGTCATGGCGAGGAGGACGTGCTCGGTGGAGAGGTAGTCGTCGTCGAGGGCGGCCCGCTCGTTGTCGGCGGCCTCCAGGATCCGGTAGGCGTCCGGGCTGAGCTGGGCCTGCTGGGCGGTCTCGCCGTAGACCTGGGGGACCTTGCCGATCGCCTCGTCGATGCGGTCGAGCGCGACCTTGGCCGACACGCCCACCCGCTCGAGCACCGGCAGCACCACGCCCTCGGGCTGGCCGATCAGAGCCGCGAGCAGGTGCTCGGGCGCCACCTGGGCGTGATTGCGGTCGCGGGCCAGGGACTGGGCCGCGCCCAGGGCTTCGCCGGTCTTGCGGGTGAACTTGTTGGGATCGAGGGCCATTGGTGGGGCCTCCTCCGAATCGCCTGTCGTTAGATGGGCTGCGTTGAAGTTGATAACGTCGTTATCAACTTTGGCATTCCCGCGGGCTGCTCAACTCCGCCGTACCCGCACGACGGTCTTGGCCACGGGGACGAGCTCGCCCCCCTTCGGGCGGGCCCGGCGGGCATCCTCCATCTCCCGGCGGACGGCCGCCAGCCCCTCCTGCAGGCGCTCGATCTCGGCGACGGCGTCCTCGAGTCGGGCCTCGAGGTCGAGGATCCGGCGGACGCCGGCGAGCCCGACGCCCTCGTTGGTCAGCTCCTGGATGCGCTGGAGCAGCTCGATGTCGCGGTCGGAGTAGCGGCGGCTGCCGCCCTCGGTGCGCGCCGGCGCGATGAGCCCCTTGCGCTCGTAGATCCGCAACGTCTGCGCATGAACCCCGGCCAGCTCGGCCGCGACCGAAATGATGTAAAGGGCCCGCCGCTGGTCGGGATCATTCGCCGCCATCTCACACCCCCAGGTGCTCGCGCGGGTTGGCCTTCAGCGTGTCGCCGAGGGCCGCCACCGCCTTGCGCTCCGCCTCGCTCAGCTTCTCGGGCACGACGACCTCGAACGTGACCAGGAGGTCGCCCGGCGACCCCTTGGTCTTCTCGATGCCGCGGCCCCGCACCCGGACGGTCTTGCCGCTCTGGGTACCGGGCGGGATCTTGACCGTCACCGGCTCGGTGAGGGTCGGGACGCGCGCCGTGCCGCCCAGGGCGGCCTCCGCGAACGTGATCGGCACCGTCACCGTGAGGTCGTCGTCGCCCTTGCGCCCGAAAATCGGATGGGGGCGTACCCGAACGACCACGTACAGGTCGCCCGGGGGACCGCCGTTCTCGCCCGGACCGCCCCGGCCCTTCACGCGGATGCGCTGGCCATCGGCCACGCCCGGCGGGATGCGCACCTTCACGTTGCGGTCGTCGAAGCTCAGCTCGCGCATGACGCCGTGCACGGCCTCCATGAAGTCGAGCGTGATCTCGGTCTCGTAGTCGGGCCCGCGCATGGGCATGTCGGCGCGCGCCCTGCGGCCCCCACCCCTCCCGCCCCGGCCGAACAGGCCGCCGAAGATGTCGCCGAAGTCCCCGAGGTCGCCGACGTCGTCGACGAAGATCGTGCGCCCGTCGCCGAAGCCACCGGGACCGGAGCCGGGCCGCCCGAAGCCGGGGCCGGCGACGCCCGACGCCACCATCTCCCGGACCTGGTCGTACTCCTTGCGGCGCTCGGGGTCGTCGAGCACTTCGTAGGCGGCCGAGACGTCCTTGAACCTCTCCTCGGCCTCCTTGTCACCGGGGTTGGCGTCGGGGTGGTACTGCTTCGCCAGCTTTCGGTAGGCGCGCGCGATGTCCTTCTCGGACGCGGTGAGCGGAACGCCGAGCACCGCGTAGTAGTCCTTCTCGAACCACTCCCGTTGCGGAGCCACTCTCGGTTCCCCCTACCGCGCGACCTTCGAGACCTTCACCATCGCCGGTCGCAGCAGCCGCCCCTTGAACCGGTAGCCGGGCCGGACGACCTCGCTCACGACGGGTTCGCCGTCGCCCTCCTCCTGCATGACCGCTTCGTGCTCGTTGGGGTCGAACGGCTTGCCCTCGGCCTCGACGCGCGACAGCCCGGACTTCTCGAGCACGCCGAGCAGCTCGGTCCGCACGAGCTCGAGGCCCTTGCGCACCTTGGCCAGCTCCTTCTCCTCGCGCTCGCTCTCTGCGGCCGGGGCCAATCCCTTATGGGCTGGCCCGCCCGCGGGCGTTCGCTCGCTGGTAAGGGCGGCATCGAGCGCGTCGAGCACGGGGAGTAGTTGCGCGACCAGTCCCTCGGTGGCTCGCTCGACCAGAGCGGTCTGCTCGCGCAACATCCGCTTGCGGTAGTTCTCGAAGTCGGCCTGGACCCGCCGGAGCGTGTCGAGGTACTCGTCGCGTTCGCGCTGGGCCTGGCCCAACTCGTCCAATTCCTGGACGATCTCCTGCGCGGTTTCGTCGGCCGAGGGCGCGTCGAGCTCGTCGTCCGGCGCCGCCTCTGGGCGCGTGACGTCTTCCATGACTACGTCCCCGTCTGCTGCTCGCCGGGCTCGTCGACGATCTCGGCGTCCGCGACGTCGTCGTCGGACGGCGCGCTCTCACCGCCGCCGTCGCCGCCGCCTGCCGCCTGCGACTGCGAGGCCTGCTCGTAGAGCCGCTGGGCGAACTCCTGGCTCGCGGCCGTGAGGGCCTCGTGCGCCTTCTTGACCGCGTCGACGTCGGGACCAGCGAGGGCGTCCTTCAGCTCCTTGAGCGCGCTCTCGATCTTCTCGCGCTCTTCGGCCGAGACCTTCTCCCCTTCGTCCTTCAGGAGCTTCTCGATCTGGAACACGAGCGAGTCGGCGTTGTTGCGGACCTCGGCCTCCTCGCGGCGCTGACGGTCCTCCTCGGCGTGGGCCTCGGCGTCCTTCATCATCTGGTCGATCTCTTCCTTGGAGAGCGCCGTGCCACCGGTGATGGTCATGTTCTGCGTCTTGCCGGTGGCGAGGTCCTTGGCCGAGACGTGCACGATGCCGTTGGCGTCGATGTCGAAGGTGACCTCGATCTGGGGCACGCCCCGCGGCGCCGGCGGGATGCCGACGAGCTGGAACTTCCCCAGTGTCTTGTTGCGGTAGGCCATGTCGCTCTCGCCCTGGAGTACGTGGATCTCGACGCTGGGCTGGTTGTCGTCGGCGGTGGTGAACACCTCCGACCGCTTGGTCGGGATCGTCGTGTTGCGGTCGATGAGCTTGGTGAAGATCTGGCCCTTGGTCTCGATGCCCAGCGACAGCGGGGTCACGTCGAGGAGGAGGACGTCCTTCACGTCGCCCTTGAGCACGCCGGCCTGGATGGCGGCGCCGACCGCGACGGCTTCGTCGGGGTTGATGCCCTTGTCGCCGTCCTTGCCGGTGAGCTGCTTCACCAGGTCGTGCACCGCGGGCATGCGGGTCGAGCCGCCGACCAGCAGGACCCGGTCGATCTGGTCCTTGCTGAGAGCGGCGTCCCGGATGGCCTGCTCGAACGGGCCCCGGCAGGCCTCGATGAGGTCGGCCGTCATCTCCTGGAACTTGGCCCGCGTCAGGGTCAGCTCGAGGTGGAGCGGGCCCGAGTCGGTGGCGGTGATGAACGGCAGGTTCACCGTCGTCTCCTGGAGGGTGGAGAGCTCGATCTTCGCCTTCTCCGCCGCCTCCTTCAGGCGCTGGGTCGCCATCTTGTCGACGGACAGGTCGACACCGTGGGCGTTCTTGAACTCGGTGACGAGCCATTCGACGACCCGGTCGTCCCAGTCGTCCCCGCCGAGGTGGGTGTTGCCGGCGGTCGACTTCACCTCGAACACGCCCTCGCCGAGCTCGAGGATCGACACGTCGAACGTGCCGCCGCCGAGGTCGAACACGAGGATCGTCTGGTCGTTCTCCTTGTCGAGCCCGTAGGCGAGTGCGGCCGCGGTGGGCTCGTTGATGATGCGCAGCACCTCGAGGCCGGCGATCTGGCCCGCCTCCTGGGTGGCCTGGCGTTCGGCGTCGCCGAAGTACGCCGGCGTGGTGATGACGGCCTGCGTCACCGTGTCGCCGAGGTAGGCCTCTGCATCCCGCTTGAGCTTCTGGAGGATGCGGGCCGAGATCTCCTGGGCGGTGTACTTCTTGCCGTCGATCTCGATCGACCAGTCGGTGCCCATGTGGCGCTTGACCGAGCGGACCGTGCGATCGGGGTTGGTGATCGCCTGGCGCTTGGCCACCTCGCCGGTGAGCACCTCGCCGGTCTTGGAGAAGGCGACGACGGACGGGGTCGTGCGGGCACCCTCGGCGTTGGGAATGACGACGGGCTCGCCCGCCTCGAGGGTCGCGACGACCGAATTGGTCGTGCCGAGGTCAATGCCGACTGCCTTGGCCATGGAAGGGGCCTCCTACGAACTGGGGTTTTCGGGCTGCGATCTTGCCAGACGCTCACGATAGAACCTTGAGTGCCTAACTATCAACTTCTCCAACGACCGGGGCCGGTCCGGCATTCCCGCCCGAGCCTTCGGAGCGTTCCCCAGGCGGCCGGTTGACACTCTGGATAGATTCTGCCCATGGCTCGCGACGCGTTCATCGACCACCTCGCCCAGGTTCCCCTCTTCTCCGCCTGCTCCAAGAAGGACCTCCAGCTGGTGGCCAAGCGGGCGGAGGACGTGAAGGTCGACGCGGGCAAGCAGCTGGTGGGCGAGGGCGCCACCGGGACCGAGTTCTTCGTGGTCATCGACGGGAAGGCGTCGGTGACCAAGCGGGGCCAGAAGGTCGCCGAGCTGGGCCCGGGCGGCTTCTTCGGCGAGCTCGCCCTCCTGGACAAGGCCCCCCGCAACGCCACCGTGACCGCGGAGACCCCGATGGAGCTGGTGGTGCTGGGCCAGCGGGAGTTCGCCGGCCTCATCGACGACGTGCCCGAGTTCGCGCACAAGCTCCTCGCCGGTCTCGCCCGTCGCCTCCGTCAGGCCGACTCCCAGACCGTTCAGTAGCCGGACTCGAGGCCCCCGGGTCCGGATTCCGGACCCTCCGGCCTCGAGAATCCGAACTACCGCGACCTCAGCACTAGATTGCGCCGCGTGACGCGGCCGAAACCGCACCAGGTCGTCATCGCCGCCGGGATCCTGTCGGCGGCGGGCGCCCTCGCCTCCGGCATCGTCCCCCGGATGACCGAGTGGGAGGACGACTCCCCGATCAGCCGGCACGTCTTCGGCAACATCCCCGACCCGCTCTATTGGGCCTTCTACGCCACCGTCGGGGTGATGCTCGTCGTGAGTGGCTGGCTGATCTCCCAGCGGGTCCGCAACTACGAGCGGGGCCAGCCCGACGACCGCCGCACCACCCGCAAGAACGCCAATCGCCGGCTCGAGGACTTCCGTTCGGGCGTGTGGATGCAGACGCTCCTGCGCGACCCCGCTGCCGGACTCATGCACTCCGCCATCTACTTCGGGTTCCTCGTCCTCTTCGTCGCCACCGTCCTCCTCGAGATCGACCACCAGCTCCCCGAGTCGGCCAAGTTCCTCCACGGCCGCACCTACCAGGCGTACGCGGCCACCGCCGACGGGTTCGGTGTGATCTTCGTGGTCGGCATCCTGTGGGCGATCGCCCGGCGGTACGGGATGCGCCCGTACCGCATCCGCATCAAGACCAAGCCCGAGGACGCGGTGATCCTGGCGACGTTCCTCGTGATCGGCCTCACCGGCTTCGCGACCGAGGCGCTGCGCATCGCCGAGGCCGGGCGGCCGCAGTTCGAGGAGTGGTCGATCGTCGGCTTCCCGCTCGCGGGCCTGGTCGACGGGTGGTCGGCGGGCGCGCTCCGCGACGCGCACCGGTGGGCCTGGGGCGTGCACTTCGCCGCCTTCGTGGCCTTCCTCGTGATCCTGCCCACCACCAAGCTGCGCCACATGATCACGTCGCCGATGAACATGTACCTGTCCGACCACGACCGGCCCAAGGGCGCGATGAAGCCCATGCCGAACCTGATGGAGACCGAGCTCGAGACGTTCGGGGCCAACGCGGTCGAAGAC
>JACDBD010000207.1 GCA_013695115.1 Actinomycetota bacterium
CGTGAGCCTCGACGGCCGGGGCACCGACGAGGACCCCGCCGCCCAGGTCTGCAAGGAGATCGAGGCGCTCGGCGGCGAGGCGGTCCCGAACTACGACTCGGTCTCCGACTTCGAGGCCGCCGCCCACATCGTGGAAACGGCGACCGAGGCCTTCGGCCAACTCGACATTCTCGTGAACAACGCCGGGATCGTGCGCGACCGGTCGCTCGTCAAGATGACCGAGGACGACTTCGACAGCGTGATCGGCGTGCATATGAAGGGGAGCTTCAACTGTGCTCGCCACGCCGCTCCGGTGATGAAGGACGCCGGGTACGGCCGCATCATCAACATCACGTCGTCGGCCGGCCTGCGAGGCAACTTCGGTCAGACGAACTACGGCGCGGCCAAGGCCGCCCTGATGGGAATGACGTTCATCTGGGCCCTCGAGCTCGGCAAGTACGGGATCACCGTGAACGCGGTCGCGCCCGCGGGTGCGACCCGCATGACCGCCGCATTGTTCGAGCGCACCGGCAGCGAGCCGCCGCCGGAGCAGAACCCCGCGCTCAACGCGCCGCTGGTCGCGTTCCTGGCCTCCGAGGCTGCCGGCCACGTGAACGGGCAGATCCTGGGGCGCACCGACTACGCCTACACGCTGTTCCAGCACCCGAAGCAGATCGCCTGGATGTGGCGCGACGGCGGGTGGGAGCCGGGCGACGTGGCCGAGAACTTCGACGCGGTGCTGGGCCAGCATCTCCAGCACGTCGGCATGGTCATGCCCAAGGGCATGGAGTACGGCGAGAAGTAGCCGCGGTGCGGTTCGCGCTCGGCGTCGTCGACGTGGTCTATGCGCCGCGGCCGCTCGAGGATCGAGTTCGTCTCGCGGGCGAGGACGGCTTCGCTCACATCGACGTCATGGTGGACGTCGACCCTGACACGCTCCCTCTCGCCGTGGGCTGCCCGACCGCGTTCCCGAAGCCCCGGCCGGGATGGTGCTCGACCCCCGCGCCGCGCGAGGGGCCGGGCATGTGGCAAAGGACGGTCGAGCTCTTCCGCGGCGCGCCCGGCGCCCTGCTCGAGCCGTGGGCGGGCGCGGTGGTGAACTCGGCCGAGAAGTGCCGGGCGATCATGGCCGAGGTGCCGGGCCTGCGCCTGCTGGTCGACACCGGCCACGTCGCCGACTGGGGCGGCGACCCGCTCGAGCTCCTGTCCTTCGCCGGTCACGTCCAGCTCCGCCAGGGGCGGCCGGGCTCGACCCAGGTGCACCCGGCCGACCCGAGCGGGGTCGTCGACTTCGCCGCGGTCATCGACCGCCTCGACACCGTCGACTACCCGGGGGTGCTCAGCGTCGAGTACTTCGACCTGCCCGAGAACGGCTGGCCTCTGGAAGACCCCCGCGGTCACGCCCTCGCACTTGCCGCGCAGGTGCGGGCGTTGCTCTAGCGATCGGACGGCCAGGGCGTGAGCGGCAGGCCCGGCGTCGGCAGTCCCTCCCACGCGACGACCCGGCCGGGCACGGCGTCGGTCGCGAACAGCGTCCGGTTGTCGGCGCCGCCGAAGCAGCAGTTGGTGGTCACGCCGTCGCCCTCGATCGTCAGGAAGTCCAATTCGTTGCCGTCGGACGCGATCACGCGTACGCCGTGGTCGACGGTCGCGGCCACGTAGAAGTTGCCGTCGGCGTCGAGACAGAAGCCGTCGCCGCCCCCGCGGCCGAGGGTCTCGGTGATCCATTCCTTCTCTCCGTCGGGGAGCAGCCGCTGGAGCCCGCGGCCTTCCACGACGACGACGGTCCGGTCGCGGTCGAGCGCGATCCCGTTGCAGTAGGCGAACTGGCTCGCGACCACTTTGACGTTCCCGTCGGTCTCGTAGGCCCAGACCCGGCCGAGCGGCTGCTCCGGGGGCGGGTAGGGCGGCGGGTCGGTGAAGTACACGGTCCCGTCGGGCGCGACCACGAGGTCGTTGGGCGCCTGGAACCCGACGTCGGCGAGGTACGACACTGACGCCTGCTTCTCGGGCTCGGCTTGCTCGGGCGGCGTGCCGGCGGTGGCGACGACCTGGAGACCGGGCGTGACCGGTCGGTAACGCGAGTCGGTGAAGACGCCCATCTTGGCGAAGTCGGTGCCGCCGTTCTGGGTGACCACGATCGTGCCGGCGGTGCCGAGGGCGGCGCCGTTGGGACCGCCGGCGGTGTCGGCGAGCTCCTCGAAGCGCTGCTCGTCGGGGAAGACGCGGAAGAGCTTGCCGTCGCACACGCTGGTGACGACGAGCGTCCCGACGCCGACGGACGCCTCGGGCGGGCACCACACCGGCCCCTCGCCGAACCGGATCCCGCCCACCACCACTTCGGCCTGCATGCCTCCCCTCCTGGTCGCACTCGCTCGGCGGCAGGGTACCTGCCGCCGCCCTGCGGGACGCTCGCCGCTCCCGCGCAATTCACGCGAACCGCTGATCGATGGCAGGCCTTTCTCGCGCGTACGCTCCGACCCCGAAGGAGGTGACGGTCAATGAGTCGAATCGTGGTACTCGATCCGACCGCGGCGCCGCCCGACGTCGACGCCGACCCCGGTCCCGACGCCGGCAGCGTCGCCGGTCGCATCGTCGGCATCCGCTACGACACCGCGTGGAAGTCGTTCGAGTGGGTGATCGACGAGTGGATCGCGCGGCTTCAAGACGCCGGCGCCGATGTGCGCCGCTGGTGCGCGGGCAACCGGATCGGTGACGAGGGCGAACGCACCCGCACCGAACTCGAGTCGTTCGCGACCGACGTCGACATCGCCGTCGTCGGGCTGGGCAACTGAGGCTCCTGCACCTCCTGGAGCGTCCACGACACGGTCGCGGCCGCCGCCAGGGGGAAGACGGCGGTCGTCGTCGTGACAGCGGAGTTCGAGCATCTGGCCCACACCATGGCCGCCAACGCCGGGCGGGCGGGTTTGCGCGTCCTGGTGCTGCCGTACCCGCTCGAGTCGCGCCCCGAGGCCGAGGTGCGGGAGATCGCCCGCGAGCACTGGTCCTCGCTGCTCGCAACGCTGGGCGTCTCGGGATGAGCCCGTGACCGAGGGCGCGCACGCCCACGCCGACCGGGAGGAGTGCGGGCCCGAGGGCTGCCAGATCGACTGGCTCGCCAGCGAGCGCATCGAGGTCGACGACGACCCGGTGGCGTTCACGAAGCTGGCCACCGATGCCGGCTGGGGCGACGGCCTGCCGCTCGT
>JACDBD010000210.1 GCA_013695115.1 Actinomycetota bacterium
GTGTGATCGCGGCGCGCGCCATCGTCTGCTCGTCGGGCGCTTCGATCACGTTGAGGAAGTCGTACTGCCCCATCAGGCCGTACTGGGCTACGACCTTCAGGCCCATCTTCTCGACTTCGGTCGTCACCTCGGCGATCCGCTCCGGGTGCTCGCGCACGGTGGCCCATCCGTCGGGACCGAGCGTCGTCAACATCACGTAGGTCGGCACGGGCAGGAGCCTAGCGAGTCTCGAGTCGGGCGATCGTGGCCGCCTCGTCCGGGTCGGGCTCGGTCTCGAACCAGGCGTCGAGCATCTCGCGGGCGACGTCCGGGCTGACCAGGCGCAGGCCCATCACCAGGACGTTGGCGTCGTTCCAGGTGCGGGCGCCGGCGGCGGTGGCGGCGTCGGTGCAGAGCGCGGCCCGCACCCCCGGCACCTTGTTGGCCGCGATCGACGCGCCCGTGCCGGTCCAGCAGAACAGCACCGCGGTGTCGGCCTCGCCCCCGGCCACCATCTCGCCCACCCGGCGGCCGACCTCGACCCACTCCTTCGACTCGCCGGCCGGCGGACCCACCAGGATGACGTCGTGGCCACGCTCGTAGAGGTCGGCGACCACCGCGTCGGTCAGCGGGGTCTTGTCGTCCGATCCCAGTACGACCTTCACAAACCCAGGTTACGACCGGCGGAGCGGCACCAGCTCCACGCTCCCAGCGAGGGTGCGGACGATGTAGCACGAGACGTCGTTCTGCCCATCGCGCCACAGGAAGTCGGGCGGCAGCAACCCGAAGCTTGACCTCGAACGGCTGAAGCGGGACGACACGCCCGCGATCGTGCCGTTGATCGCACACGCTACCGGCGCGCCGGGCTCGACGCCGGCGTCGAGGTTGCCGAAGATCAACCCGGGAACTCTCCCCTCGGTCGGCGTGGCGGCATCGAACCGCTCGGGCTGTTTGAGGTCGACCGGCCCGGTCGCCTCCGCTGCAACCGTCAGGCCGGCGGCGGGCTGGCCGACCAGCTCAGGAAACGGTCCGATGCGGTACAGCGCCCATTGCGCGTCGCCGACCCCCCGGAGCGTGTCGACGCCCGCGGCCCGCACGACGCGCGCGCCCTCGGCCCCGTCGACCGCGTAGCGCGAGCCGGGCTCCTCGCGACCGGTGGCGGTGTTGGAGGTGTAGAGCACCTTGTCGGTGCCGGGCCTCGGCTCCCCGCGCACCGATCGTCCGTCAACGTCCCAGGGGAGCTCGATCCCGAGATAGTCGGCGATGCTCGGCAGGATGTCGACGCTCGTCACGTTCTCGTCGCTGACGGCTCCCTCCTGCTGACCCGGCGGCTTGACGAACAGGGGAGCGTAGGCGATCTCGGGCCAGGAGGGCTCCACCCGGTCCTTGTCGGCCCCGCGGCTGCTCTCGCCGGGCTGGAACGCGATGCCGTGGTCGGCGGTCACGACGACCATGGCGCGGTCGTAGACACCCTGGTCGCGCAGACGCTCGAGGAGCCTCGTGACGAGCGTGTCGACGTACTGGACCTGGAGCAGGTGGCGCTGGCGGCCGAGGCGCACGACGGCCTCGTCGGTGGTCCACCGGTCGGCCGCGCTCCGGCGCCCACTGGGCGCGTCGTCGTCTTCGTACTGCACGCCCGACGGGTAGTACTGGAACGGTCCGTGGGGCAGGATCAGGTGCAGGAAGTCCAGTGACCTGCCCGATCCGTCGATGCCGGCGAGGAACTCTTCGAAGCGCGCCGGCGTCGTGTTGCGGAGGTTCTTGTTGAAGTCGAAGCGGGGGTCGGCGTCGGCGCGCTCGGTGAAGTGGCCGCCGGCGGGCTCCTCGACCAGGGTTTCGTTGGGATCCGACTCGACCCCGCTCGGCGACGACAGCTCCGTCCACACATCCCACGCCTGCCCGAGCAGAGGCCCGATCACCTCGCCGTGCGAGGCGTCCCCGCAGACCCGGGCGGGGCACAGCCGCGTGACCGCCTCTCCGCCGTGCACGTCGTAGGAGCCACCGAGGAGCGTGAAGAGGTTGGCGGGATAGGTGCTCGCCACTGGGACCACGTTGTCGTGGGGGAACCGGCCCGTGAGGATCGCCGGGACGGCGAAGGAGGTGCGCAGCGCCGTGGCGGTCGAGTTGCGGTACCAGGTGGCGTCAGCGGCGATCTCGGCGAAACCAGGAAAGAGCTCGGCGTCGATCGTCCCGTCGGTACGCATGAGCGAGTTGGTCGGGAACTCGTCGAGCACGAGCACGACGACGGGGGTGTCGGCGCTGCCGACGTCGGCCGACGCGCCGCCACCCACCGAGAGGAGCTGGGAGACCGGCGACGCGAACAGGAACAGCAGCGCGAACGCCAACGGCGCCACCGACGCGTACCGCAACCACATTCGCACCGATCCGGCTCGCCGGTAGAGCGCGCCGAACCCGATGGCGCCGGCCACCGCCACCGCCACGAGGAACCTGCCGCGCGCATCGACGAGCTTCTTGACGACCACGAGGAGGAGGACGCCGAACAGCGCGCCCACGACCACCGCCTGCACGAGCGCGCGGACGTCCCGGCCGAACCAGTTGGCGAGGACGGCGCACCCGCCGACAACGAGCGGAGGAACGAGGCCCAGGACCAGCGCGAACAACACGATGTCCCGGGGCCCGGCGCCCCGGAACACGAACGTCTCCGGGCTGCGACCGAACACGTCGAGCAGTGGCTGGGCGAACGCGAACGCGGTGAGGGCGAGGATCTCGAGGAAGTAGCCGCCCTCCTCGCGGACGCGACCAACCGGCGTCGCGGATGCGGCCATTGCGCGAAATGTACCGCCGAGCGCTGAGCCTGTCGGCTCGGTTCGCGCTAGAAAACGTGCCGCATGGACCGCCGCGAGTTCCTCCAGCGCACCGGGCTCCTCGGCGGCGGGCTGCTGCTGGGCGGGCCGACCCTGCTCGGTGGCCGACGAACCCGCGGGGAGGACGAGCCGCGCGGTCTGCTCGACGGTTCCGCGAAGGACGCTCCGATCGACACGGTCGTCGTGGCGATGATGGAGAACCGGTCGTTTGACCACTACCTGGGTTGGCTGGCCGACGACGAGCGCTACGTCGAGCGGGGCAAGGAGCGCTACGGCCGCCGATTCCGCGTCGACGGCAACCAGCGCCAGGAGTTCGCCGCCCCCGACGGCTCAGTCTTCGAGACCGCGCCGTGGCTCACCCAGACCGGGGAGCCGAACCCCTACCGCGGCTGCGGTCACCTGGATCCCGGTCACCAATGGGATCAGGGCCGGGCCCAGCGTGACTTCGGCTTCCTCGGAGCCGGAGCCGCGAACGACATCTACGCCCTGAGCTACTACGAACGCGACGCGCTGCCGTTCCTGGGCGAGCTCGCCCGCGAGTTCACCGTCTTCGACCAATGGCACGCGTCGGTACTGGGCCCGACGTACCCGAACCGGGCCTACCTCCATGCGGCGCAGTCGGGCGGCTACAAGGTCAACGTCTTGCCCGCCGACACCGCCGGGTACCCGTTCGCGTCGATCTGGGACCGGCTGGGCGCAGCCGGCGTTCCGGCGAAGTACTACGGCACCGACCTTCCCGTCATCGCACTCTGGGGCGACCGACTGCTCGCCTACAACAACCCGATCGACGCCTACTTCAGCGACGCGGCGGCGGGAACGCTCCCCAACGTCGTGTTCGTCGACCCCGCCTTTCTCACCGCCAACCGGACCGACGACCATCCCCGTGCCGATATCCGCGCCGGGCAGCGTTTCCTGCGCGACGTGTTCCAGGCGTTCGCGGAGTCGAAGCACTGGAAACGGGGCGCGTTCATCGTCACGTACGACGAGTGGGGCGGGTTCTTCGACCACGTCCCACCCCCGATCCTCCCCGACGACCTGGCCAACCCCGTCGACGCCGACAACTTCGGCCAGGCCGGATTCCGCGTCCCCGCGGTGATCGCGTCGCCGTACGCCCGGCGCGGCTTCGTCGACCACCACCTGTACGACCACACCTCGGTGCTGCGCTTCCTCGAGTGGCGCTTCCTGGGGGCGCCGGCGCGCGGGCCCGGCAAGGACGGCGACACCTGGTTCCTCACGTCGCGCGACCGCAACGCCCGCAACCTCGGTGCCAGCCTGCTGGGCGAGGAACCGGATCGCGACGTCGGCTTCGATCTCGACGTCCCCATCGGCGAGCCGTCCCCGATCTGCACCCAGGACGGCGGGCCGCCCCTGCCGCCCCCGACCCCGCCGGTGCCCGTGACACCCGCAACCGTGCCCGCCCCGGCCGCGATCGAGAAGCACAGCTTCGAGGTCGCCATGGACGAGGGGTGGTTCGAGCGGATGGGCTACAAAGTGCGCCCGAGCGCAATGGCAAGGGAGTGGGCGGGGACCTCGACCTGAGCGCCCGTATCCTGGTGGCGATGTCCGGCTCCGCACCCCGCACTGTCGGGATCGTTCCGCACACGCACTGGGACCGCGAGTGGTACGCGCCGTTCCAGGCGTTCCGGGTGCAGCTCGTCCGGCTGCTCGACGAGCTGCTGCCGCTGCTCGAGCGCGACCTGTCGTACGCCCGGTTCATGCTCGACGGCCAGACCGCAGTGCTCGACGACTACCTCGAGATCCGGCCCGAGGCCGCTCCCGCGCTCCGGAGACTGGCGGCGAGCGGCCGGTTGTCGGTGGGCCCGTGGATGATCCTCATGGACGAGTTCATGGTCTCGGGCGAGACGATCGTGCGCAACCTCCAAGCCGGGGTCGCGCGCGCCACCGAGCTGGGTGGAGCGATGCCAGTCGGGTACCTGCCCGACATGTTCGGGCACGTGGCCCAGATGCCGCAGATCCTGCGCCTCGCCGGGCTCGAGCACGCGGTCGTGTGGCGGGGCGTGCCGTCGGCCGTCACCCAGACCGCGTTCTGGTGGGAGGCGCCGGACGGTTCGCGGGTACGGGCCGAGTACCTGTACGGCTCGTATTCGAACGGCCGCGACCTGCCCGACGACGCCAAGGCCCTCGTTGCCCGCGCCCGCAGCTACGAGCTCGAGCTCGGTCCGGCCGCGCTCCCCGGCGGCGCGCTCCTTCTGATGAACGGCACCGACCACCAGCTCCCCCAGCCCTGGCTCGGTCGCGTGGTCGCCGAGGCCAACGAGATCCAGGACGACTACCGGTTCGTGGTGACGTCGCTCCCCGAGTACCTGGCCGACCAGCCGACCGACAAACTCACGACGTGGTTGGGCGAGCTGCGCTCCGGTGCTCGGGCCAACGTGCTGATGGGAGTGGCGTCGAACCGGGTCGACGTCCACCAGGCCTGCGCCGCTGCCGAACGCGCGCTGGAGCGGCGAGCCGAGCCGCTATCGGCATTGCTCCTTCCCGCCGACGACTACCCGGGAGGGCTCCTCGACGTCGCGTGGCGCAACCTCGTCCTCAACAGCGCCCACGACTCCTCGTGCGCCTGCAGCGACGACGAGGTCGTCGAACAGGTCCTCGTGCGCTACTACGAAGCGCGCCAGATCGGTGACGCGCTCACCCGCGACGCACTCCACGCCCTGGCGGCCGAGATCGACGCGCCGGCATCGTCGACGGTGGTCGCCAACCCGACCCCCGCCGATCGGGGCGGACTGATCCGGGGCTTCGTGCCCGGCGAGGGGCCAGTCCACTTCGCCGCGACCGACGACGGCGCCGCCTGTCCGGCGCAGGTCATCGGGGTCATCGGCGGCGCCGGCTTCACCGCCACGGTCACCGGTCAGAAGGTGCGGTGGGTGCTCGAGATGATGCGCGGTCCCGAATTCGCCGGTACCCGGGTCGGCGGCTACGAGCGGGTCGACCACGACGACGGGCTCGTCGAGTTCGTGTTCGACGGCGTCCCGCGCGGCGAGCCCGCCGCCGACCTCGAGGCCGTGCGGGAGGAGGTGCTGGCGCTGGGCGAGGCCGGCGCCACCGTGCGGTTCCGGGTGCAGCTGCCCCGAGCGCGCGACGTGGTGTTCGCCGCCGACGCCGTCCCCGGCTTCGGCTGGCGCTCGTACCGGCCGGTCGACGGCGAGGGCCCCGCCACCGCTGTCACCGCCGGTCCCGCCACCTCTCCAAGGACAGGCGAAGGAACCGTCGCCCTCGCCAACGAGCACCTCACGGTCACGGTCGACCGCACCACCGCGACGTTCACGGTCGACTCCGTCGACGGGCTCTCGCTCCCCGACCTGGGCCGATTGGTCGATGGCGGCGACGGGGGCGATACCTACAACTACTCGCCCCCGACCGAGGAGGACCTCCTCGTCGACCGGCCCGAGTCAGTGACGGTCACCACGCTCGAAACCGGCCCGGTGCGCGCCCGGGTGCTCGTCGAGGCCACCTACCGCTGGCCGACGCACGCAGTCGGCGACGCGATCGCGTGCTCCCGCCGCAGCGACGAAACCGTTCTGGTGCCGGTGCGGACGACGCTCGAGCTCCGCACCGGTGAGCGGTTCCTCCGGGTCCGCACCGAGTTCGACAACATCTGCCGCGACCATCGCCTCCGGGCGCACTTCCCACTGGCGGGCGCGGTCGACGGGTCCGACGCCGAGTGCGCGTTCGCGGTCGTGCACCGGAGCCTGACCGTCGAAGGCGGTCCCGGTGAGGTCGGCCTCCCGACGTTCGTGTCGCGGCGCTTCGTCGACGCGTTCGATGGGAGCGCCGGGCTGGCGCTGCTCCACGACGGGTTGCTCGAGTACGAGGTGGTCGACGACAGCCACGAGCTCGCTCTCACGCTGATGCGCGCGACCGGCTACCTGTCGCGCATCGCGCTCCCGCTCCGTCCCGACCCCGCCGGCCCACCGATGCCGGTCGAGGGCGCACAGGTGCAGGGTGCCCGGGCGCTGGAGTACGCGGTGCTGCCGCACCCGGGCGACTGGCGCGCCGCCGACCTCCACCAGGCTGCGGACGAGTTCCTCGTCCCGCTCGAGCGCGCCCGGGGCGGCGGCGTGGCCGGCGCCGCCCGGACCCCGACCGGGCAGGCGCTGGCGGTGCGGGACGCGCAGGTCTCTGCGGTCACACGTGAGCCCGGCGGGCTGCTCGTTCGGATCTTCAACCCCGCGCCCGAGCCGGTGGCCGCCGAGCTCGACCGGGACGGCGCCCCCGCCACCGGATGGGTCGTCGACCTGCTGGGCCGGCCGGTCGAGCCGTTCGAGGG
>JACDBD010000232.1 GCA_013695115.1 Actinomycetota bacterium
GGCGGCGGTGCCGCACATGCTCGAGCACGGCGACGGCGCGGTCGTGAACATCTCCTCGGCCATGGGCCGGCTCACCGACCGGGGCTTCGTCGCCTACGGCACCGCCAAGGGCGCGCTGGCGCACATGACCCGGCTCATCGCCCAGGACCTCGCGCCCAAGATTCGGGTCAACGCGATCGCAGTCGGGTCGGTGGCGACGTCGGCGCTCGAGATCGTGCTCACCAATGACGAGCTCCGGGAGTACATGGAGCAGCACACGCCGCTCAAGCGGCTCGGGGAGCCCGAGGACATCGCCATCGCCGCCCTGTACCTCGCGTCGCCCGCAGGCGCCTACGTCACCGGCAAGGTGTTCGAGGTCGACGGCGGCATCGAGTCACCGAACCTCGATCTCGGCCTTCCCGACCTCTAGCGGCGCCGGGAACGGCTCGCGGAACGTGAACGCGTGGGCCGTCGGGCCGTGCTCCCGGAGATACAGGAGCCGCGCCTCGGCTTCCTCGACCGTGGGCACGTGCCCGGCCGGCACCCACCACAACGCGAGGTAGGCCTCGGCCATCTTCTCGAACCACTCCCGCCGCCGGCGCATGAAGTCCTTGTGCTCGGTCCGGTAGGCGAACTCGGAGAGTGCCTCGATCGACTCCCACACGGTGAGGTTCACGATCATCGAGTCGTCGCCGAGGACGCGGTAGGCGGTGGCGTCACCGTCGTCGGTCTGGAGCCGCCACACGAACCCGGGGCTCCCGTCGCCGAGGGCGTTGATCGGCTCGAGGGCGGCGACGAAGTCAGCGAGCTGGGGCGAGTCCAGCGGCGCCACCATGCGGGCCACGTTGACCTGGGCGAGGTGGTGGGCCATCCGCCGGAGGTTATCCGGCGAGGTCTTCCTACCGCGGTAGTAAGATGGGGGCATGGCGGTCGAGAAGTACTCCGCCTCGATGGACGCGGAGACGCTGGCCGAGGCCCGGAAGGCCGCTGAGGACCAGGGCGTCACGCTGTCGGCCTGGCTCGCCGAGGCTGCCCGCGACCGGGTCCGCCTGCTCGGCCTCGAGCGGTTGATCAAGGACTACGAAGAGGAGTTCGGTGAGATCACTGAAGAGGAGATGGAGGCCTCTCGCCGCCGGCTCTATGACGGCCCCTGGATATGACTGACCCGATCACCCTCGACGCCGGCGCGCTCGTCGCCGTCGATCGAGGGGAGCATGCAACCTGGTCGGACCTCAAGACAATGGTTCGGGCCGGGAGCATTCCCGTCATCCCGACTCCAGTGGTCGTCCAGACGTGGCGGGGGGCGCGCCAAGGACGCCTGGGCCAGCTCCTGCGGCTCTGCCACGTCGAACCGCTGGACGAGACCACCGCCCGCCGGGCGGGTGAACTGTGCGGTCGAGCCGGCACTGCCGACCCGGTTGACGCCGTCGTGATCGTCTCGGCGAGCCGACGCGGCGGCATCGTCCTCACTTCCGACGCCGGCGATCTCGCCCGCCTCGTCTCTCACCTCGGGCCGGGCCACCGCCCGCTTGCCGTCCGGGACGTCGCCAGCGCAAAATAGAACGCGTTTCATCCGAGGGGACAGGGGTCCGATGCTCGACTACCTCATCAAGGGCGGCACCGTCGTCGACGGAACCGGCTCACCCGGGCGGCGGGCCGACGTCGGCGTGCGCGACGGCCGCATCGTCGCGGTGGGCGACGTCGACGAGCCCGCGTCCGAGACGATCACCGCCGACGGGTTGGTCGGCGCGCCGGGCTTCGTCGACCCCCACACCCACTACGACGCCCAGCTGTTCTGGGACCCACAGGCGTCACCGTCGAGCGTGCACGGGGTCACCACGATCATGGGCGGCAACTGCGGTTTCACCCTCGCGCCGCTGGCGGCCGAGGACGCCGACTACCTCCGCCGCATGATGGCCAAGGTCGAGGGCATGCCCCTGCCCGCGCTCGAGCAGGGCGTGCCCTGGAACTGGTCGAGCTTCGGCGACTACCTCGACCGGCTCGACGGCAACGTCGCCATCAACGCCGGCTTCATGGTCGGGCACTGCGCCATTCGCCGCAACGTGATGGGCGCCGACGCCGTCGGCAACGAAGCCACCCCCGAGCAGGTCGACGCCATGGTCCGCCTGCTCCACAAGTCGATCGACGCCGGCGGGCTCGGCTTCTCCACCACGCTGGCGTTCACCCACTCGGACGGAGACGGCGAGCCGGTGGCGTCGCGGTGGGCGTCGAAGGACGAGGTGCTCGCGCTGTGCGGCGCGGTGCGCGACCACGAGGGCACGGGGCTCGAGTACGTCACCGATGGGTGCATGCGGGGTTTCCGCGACGACGAGGTCGAGCAGATGGCGGAGATGACACTCGCGGCGCGGCGGCCGTTGAACTGGAACGTGCTGACGGTCGACGCCAAGGAGCCCGAGCGCTACCGGGCCCAGCTGGCGGCGTGCGAGAACGCCGCCGCGCGCGGCGGCAAGGCCATCGCGCTGACCATGCCGATCCTGGTCGAGATGAACATGTCGTTCCGCAACTACTGCGCGCTGTTCATGCTCCCCGACTGGAGCCAGGTGATGAACCTACCGGTCCCCGAGCGGGTCGCGAAGCTGAAGGACCCGGAGACCCGGGCCTGGATGAACGAGCGCGCCCGCTCCCCCGAGGCCGGGGTGTTCCGGCGGCTGGCGTCGTGGGGCCGTTACCAGATCGGCGACACGTTCTCGGCCGCCAACGAGGGCCTGAAGGGGCGGTCGGTGTACGACATCGCCCAGGAGCGCGGCGGGGACAACTTCGACACCCTGCTCGACGTCGTGATCAACGACGAGCTCCGTACGGTGCTGTGGCCGTTGCCGCCCGACGACGACGAGGACTCGTGGAAGCTACGGGCCGACGCCTGGCGCAACCCGCTCGTGCTCATCGGGGGCTCCGACGCCGGCGCCCACCTCGACCGCATGTGCGGCGCCCCGTATACGACGACGTTCCTGTCCGACATGATCCGAGGCCGGCAGCTGATCCCGATGGAGCAGGCCGTGCATCTGATCACCCAGGCGCCGGCCGAGCTGTTCGGGCTGCGCGACCGGGGCGTCGTGCAGGAGGGCTTCCACGCTGACCTGGTGCTCCTCGACCCGGAGACGGTTGGCGCGGACGAGGTGCATTTGGTCGAGGACCTGCCCGGCGGCACCGCCCGCCTGTTCGCGGGATCGACCGGCGTCGAGCGGGTCTTCGTGAACGGCCGCGCCATCGTCGCCGGCGGCAAGGCCACCGGTGACCTGCCCGGCACGGTCCTGCGCTCGGGGCGCGATACCCGCACGGTCGCGGTGCCTGCGGGCGCCTGATGGGGCGGGGTACCGCGACGGGGAGTCGCCCCGCGTCCGTTCGCATCGAGGATCTCGCCGACCCGCGCTTCTCGCCCGAGGTTGACGAGCTGCGGGCGGCCATGGCCGCGATGGCGCCCGAGGTCGTCCTCGAGCCCGATGCCCTCATGGAAGCGGCAACGTCGGAGACCGGGCTCGACGACTTCGGCGACGACGGGTTCCGCGAGCGACTCGAGCTCCTGTGCCGCTCGGTACTCACCGAGTCGGGTTGCGGCCCGCACGGGATCGTGAGCTCGTACGCGCAGTGGCTCCAGCTGCTCAAGAACCGTCTCCTGGTCGAGGACCTGCTGAAGCGGCATCCCGAGATCCACGACGTGCGCATCGACCGGCCCATCATCGTGTGCGGGCTCCCCCGCACGGGCACGACCCACCTGCACAACCTCATCGCCCCCGATCCCGCGCTGCGATCGTTGCCGTACTGGGAGAGCCTCGAGCCGGTTCTGCCCGAGCACGAGGCGCCGGTGGTGGGTGAGCCTGATCCGCGCCGCGCCCGTACCGAGGCGGCGCTGGAGTTCGTGAACACCGCGATGCCGCACTTCAAGCGGATGCACGAGATGACCGTCGACCACGTCCACGAGGAGATCCAGCTCCTCGCCATCGACTTCTCGACGATGCTGTTCGAGACGCTGGCCCCCATGCCGACGTGGCGCGACTACTACCTGGCCCACGACCAGACCCCGCACTACGGGTACCTGCGGACCGTGCTCCAGGCGCTCCAGTGGCTGCGCGGGGGTGAGCGCTGGGTGCTGAAGTCGCCCCAGCACATCGAGCAGTTCGGTCCGCTGGCGGCGACGTTCCCGGATGCGACGTTCGTGGTCACCCACCGCGACCCGGTCTCGGTGACGACGTCGGTGGCCACGATGCTGACCTACACGTCCCGCCTGACCCAGGAGCGCGTCGATCCCGCCCGGATCGGGGGCTACTGGGCCGACCGGACCGAGCGCATGCTGCGGGCGTGCGTCGACGATCGCCACGTGCTGCCCGCCGACCAGTCGATCGACGTGCGCTTCGACGAGTTCATGGCCGACGACATCGCCATGGTGGAGCGCATCTACGACCTCGCCGGCCAGCCGTTCACGCCCGAGACGAGGGCGGCCATGGACGCATTCATGGCCGACCACCCCCGGGGCAAGTTCGGGGGCGTGCGCTATGACCTGACCGCCTTCGGCCTGGACCGAGACGAGCGGCGCGACGCGCTGCGGTTCTACGTCGAGCGGTTCGGGATCACCGAGGAGCCCAGCACCCGGTAAAGCCGTCGCTAGTATCCGGCCACGACTCCGACGCATCCCCGGGAGGACCTCGCATGACCGATACCCGTGCTACGACGTTCGACCTGCCCGGCTTCGGCGGCCGGCTCCTTCACCCCGGCGACGCCGACTACGACGAGGCCCGCAAGGTCTTCAACGGGATGATCGACCGGTCGCCCGCGCTCATCGCCCGCTGCGCCACCGTCGACGATGTCGCCGCGGTGGTGAACCTCGCTCGCGAGCAGGATCTCCCGCTGTCCGTGTACGGCGGCGGCCACGGCGTCACCGGCTCGGCCGTCGTCGACGCCGGCATCTGCGTCGACCTGCGGGGCATGAA
>JACDBD010000243.1 GCA_013695115.1 Actinomycetota bacterium
CCTAGTCCGCGAGACTGGCCGCAGTGGGAGCCGTGTGATGGTGGATCGGTTGCGTGACGAAGCCGTGAAGGTCGGGCTGCTGGGCTGCGGCCACGTCGGCGCGCCCCTGGCGCGCCTCATCGACGACAACGCCGACGTGATCGAGGCCCGCGCCGGCGTGCGCATCGAAATCGCCCGGGTCGCGGTGCGCAACCTGTCGCTCGAGCGGGACGTGCCCCTGCCGGCGAGCCGGTTCACCGACGACGCCGAAGCGGTGGTCGCGGACGCCGACATCGACATCATCGTCGAGGTCATCGGCGGCATCGAGCCGGCCCGCTCCCTCGTGACCAACGCGCTCAAGAGCGGCAAGCCCGTCGTGACCGCCAACAAGGAGTTGCTCGCCAACGTGGGCAAGGAGTTGCTCGAGGTGGCCGAGGGCGCGGGCGTCGACCTCCTGTTCGAGGCGTCGGTGGGCGGCGGAATCCCGCTCATCCGACCGCTGCGCGAATCGCTGGCGGGCGACCGCATCCGCCGGGTGATGGGCATCGTCAACGGCACGACCAACTACATCCTCACCCGGATGGCCGAGGACGGCTCGTCGTTCCAGGACGCGCTGACCGAGGCCCAGACCCTCGGCTACGCCGAGCCCGACCCCACCGCCGACGTCGAGGGCTTCGACGCCGCCGCCAAGGCGGCGATCATGGCGTCCATCGCGTTCGGGGCGCGCGTCGTCGCCGGCGACGTCTACCGCGAGGGGATCAGCGAGATCAGCGACGACGACATCGCCTCGGCGCACGAGCTCGGCTACGTCGTGAAGCTGCTGGCGGTGGCGGAAGAGCTCGACGGCGACGTCGCGGTGCGGGTGCACCCGGCGATGGTCCCCCTCCACCACCCGCTGGCGTCGGTGCGCGACTCGTTCAACGCTCTGTTCATCGAGGGCGACGCGGTCGGCGAGCTCATGCTCTACGGGCGCGGCGCCGGCGGCAGCCCGAGCGCGTCGGCGGTGCTGGGAGACCTCATCGACGCGGCCAAGAACCTCGTGTCCGGCGGCCGGGGCGCCACCATCGGCACCCTCGCCCGCCGGACCGTGCGCCCGATCGACGAGGTCGAGTCGCAGTTCTACCTGTTGATCGAGGTGGCCGACCGCCCCGGTGTGCTCGCCCAGATCGCCACCGAGTTCGGCCGCCACCAGGTGTCGATCAAGTCGATGCAGCAGAAGGGCATCGGTGACGACGCCCGGCTGATCTTCGTGACCCACAAGGCGCGCGAGGCCGCGCTGCGGGCAACGGTGCACGCGCTGCGCGACGTGGAGTCGGTGCACCGGGTCGGCTCGGTATTGCGCGTCATCGGCGACGAGCCGTGAGCACGACCTGGCGGGGCGTGATCGAGGAGTTCCGCGACCACCTCCCGGTCACCGACGCGACGCCGGTGGTCACGCTCCTGGAGGGTGGCACACCCCTCGTCGACGCGCCTCGGCTGTCGGAGCGCACCGGCGCGCGCGTGCTCCTCAAGATCGAAGGTGCCAACCCCACCGGGTCGTTCAAGGACCGGGGGATGACGATGGCGATGTCGAAGGCGGTCGAGGATCAACCGAAGGCGGTGATCTGCGCCTCGACCGGGAACACGTCGGCGTCGGCGGCGGCGTACGCGGCTCGGGCAGGGCTCACGTGTGCGGTCGTCATCCCCGAGGGGCAGATCGCGCTGGGCAAGCTCGCCCAGGCGCTCATCCACGGTGCCCGGGTCGTCCCCGTGCGGGGGAACTTCGACGACGCCCTCGACGTCGTCCGCGCCCTCGGCGACGCCGGCGAGGTGTCGGTGGTGAACTCGATCAACCCCTACCGCATCGAAGGACAGAAGACCCAGGCGTTCGAGATCGTCGACGTGCTCGGCGACGCCCCCGACGTCCATTGCATCCCGGTCGGGAACGCCGGCAACATCACCGCGTACTGGAAGGGCTACGAGGAGTACGCCGACGCCGGCAAGGCCCGGCGCCGGCCCCGCATGTTGGGCTGGCAGGCGGCGGGGGCCGCGCCGCTCGTCATCGGCGAGCCGGTGCCGCACCCGGAGACGATCGCCACCGCCATCCGGATCGGGAACCCCGCGAGCTGGGACGGCGCGGTCGCGGCCCGGGACGAGTCGGGCGGGCACATCGGGGCGGTCAGCGACGCCGAGATCCTCGACGCTTACCGGATGCTCGCCCAGGTCGAGGGGTGCTTCGTCGAACCGGCGTCGGCGGCGGCGGTGGCGGGGCTGCTGCGGGCGGCCGCCGACGGGCTGATCGAGCCGGGGGAGACCGTCGTGTGCACCCTGACCGGGCACGGGCTCAAGGACCCGCAACGCGCCATCGCCGAGGTCGACGTGGGCGAAGGGGTCGAGCCGACCGCCGACGCGGTCGCGACCCAGCTCGGTCTCTGAACGAAAGGGAGTCTCCATGGGCACGGCACTGGTGACGGGCGCCTCCTCGGGAATCGGCCGGGCGTTCGCGGAGGCGCTGGCGGCCCGGCGCGACGACGTCGTGCTCGTCGCGCGCGACACTGCCCGCCTCGACCAGCTCGCGGCGCAACTGAAGGGCGCCCACGGCACGCACGCGGAGGTGCTGGGCGCCGACCTCACGGCCGACGCCGGCGTCGCCGCGGTGGAGGAGCGCCTCCGCGCCGGCGTGGACCTCCTGGTGAACAACGCCGGCTTCGGGACGTTCGGCAAGTTCGCCGAGCTCCCGATCGAGACCGAGTTGGGCGAGGTCCAACTCAACGTGGTCGCGCTGGTCCGGCTGTGCCGGGCCGCCCTCCCGGGCATGATCGAGCGCGGCGCCGGGGGCATCGTGAACGTGTCGTCGGTCGCCGGCCACCAGCCGACGCCCTATAACGCGACCTACGGCGCAACCAAGGCGTTCGTCACCAGCTTCACGCACTCGCTCCACGAGGAGGCTCGTAGCACCGGCGTGCGCGTGACGGTGCTGTGCCCGGGCTTCACCAAGACGGAGTTCCAGGAGCGGGCCGGGTTCGACTCCAGCGCGGTGCCGGGTTTCCTCTGGCAGTCGGCCGAGGAGGTCGCGGCGGCCGCGCTGCAGGCCAACGACAAGAACCGGGCCGAGTGCGTCCCCGGGCTCCTGAACCGGATCAGCGCCACCGTCTCGGGGGCG
>JACDBD010000247.1 GCA_013695115.1 Actinomycetota bacterium
TGGGAAGCCCGACCGGGCCAGGCGCACCACGACCGCCGACGGCCGCGCCCGACCCTGCGGCGCGACCGCCGCGGCTCGTTGCCGCCGGATCACCCACCATCCACTGACGGCCGCCCGGCCGAGGACGAGAACGATCGTGAGCAGGAGCCCCAAGGCGAGCACGAGCCCGTCGATCCGGATGCCGGGGTCGGGCTCGGCGAGGCCGGCGGGGCCGAACGGGAACAGCCCCGACGCCAGCGCGGCAATGAGCACCGCAACCAGCGCACCGGCAACCGCGATCACCGCGCTTCGAAGCAGGACAGCTCCGAGGCACTGGAGCGGTGACATGCCCATCGCCCGGAAGACCGGCACGTCGCGGGCGTCGAGCGCGACCTGGCGGGCCACGATCTGGCCGATCACCAGGAAGGCGGTGACGCCGACTACGACGGCGAAGAGGTACAGCGCGCCCGAGTAGGGGCGAACCGACCGCTCCACCGTCTCGAGCTTGCCCACCTTCGACGGGAACTCCACGCCCGCATCCGGGAAGAGGGCGCGGACGTCGGCCTTGAACGCGGCGAGATCCCGCTCACCCCGCCGCAGGTTGACGACGAGCGAGTCGGCCACCTCCTGCCCCGCATACCTCTCGGCGAACGCCGGGCCGAGGAACAGCACCGAGTTCGAACGCTGACCCTCCGCTGGGATGATCTCGGCCTGCCCGCGCGAGATGCCGACCACCTCGAACTCCACCGGCGTCTGCACTGTTTCGAGGTCGAGCTCTTCGGGGGGCCGCCCGCTCTCGGCGAACTCCTCGAGCGCGCCGTAGTCGAACAGCACCCCCTTGTAGGGATCGCCGATCTCGAGTTCCAGGTCGTCGGACATCGCCTGGTTGATGAGCACCTCGTCGACCCGGTCGCGATGAGGCAAGCGTCCCTCGAGGATCTGGGGCCGCTCGATCTCGTAGTAGAGGCGCCCGTCGGCGCTCGCGAACCCGCCCGCCACCTTGCCGTCGAGCGGGACGCCGCCGGGACCGACCGGCGGGATGTCGAACGCGAGCAGACGGCCCGACTTCGTGACCTGTGGGAGCTGCTCGACCGCGTCCAGATCGATCTGGCGGACCACCGCGCTCACCTGGACGTCCGCAGCGTTCGTCTCCTCGACCAGCCGCGGGTAAGCGGTGGCGGTTCGGCGAGCGCCCGCGACCGCGGCGATCGTCGCCGCCCCCGCCAGCGCGATCAGGACGCCGAGGAGCACGGTCACGACCGGCCCGCGGCGCAGGATCGTGCGCCCCGCGATCAGGAACGCCGGCACTATTCGATCACGATCTGCGGCCTCGCTCCCGAGCCTCAGGAGCGCGCGTCTCCGGCGGCGCCCACCGGCTCGGTTGCCCCGTCGTCGATGCGACCGTCGCGCATCCGGACGATGCGGTCACCGGCGTCGGCGACCTCCTGATCGTGTGTGACCAAGAGGATGGTCTGGCCGCCGCCGTGGAGGCGCCGGAACAGCTCGAGCACCTCCTGGCCGCCATCGGAGTCGAGCGCGCCGGTGGGCTCGTCCGCGAGCACCAGCGTGGGCTCGTTCGCCAGTGCCCGGGCGATCGCGAGCCGCTGGCGCTGACCGCCCGAGAGCACGCCCGGCGCATCCTTGGTCTTGTCACCCAACCCGAGCAGGTCGAGCAGATCACGTGCCCGCGTCTCGGCCTGACGGCGCTTCGTGCCCGCGATCACCGCCGGCAACGTCACGTTCTCGAGCACGCTCATCCCCTCGAGCAGGTTGAAGAACTGGAACACGATGCCGACGTGCTTGCGGCGCATCCGGGCCAGGTCGTTCTCGTCCTTGCCCTTCAACGACTCGCCCGCGACGACGACCTCGCCGTCGCTCGGGGTGTCGAGGCCGGCGACCAGGTTGAGCAGGGTCGACTTCCCACATCCCGACGGCCCCATCACCGCCACGAACTCGCCCGGCCGCATGGCGAAGTCGACGCCCCGCAGGGCGCGAACCGGAGCGCCTTCCGACTCGAAGGTCTTGTAGAGGGCGTGCGTCTCCAGCACGTCGCCATTGCTCATGGTCATCCGCCTTCCTTTGCCAACTCGATCATGTATGCACGTACCGTCGCCTCGCGTCCCCGGATCGGGACCGAGGCGAGCGCTTCCGCCTCGACCGGGCTCGAGAGCCCGTCGTAGGTCGTCTCGCTCAGGACGATCCGCCGTGCCGGGCGGGCCATGTCCTGCAACCGCTGGGCGAGGTTCACGGTGTCGCCGACCACCGTGTACTCGAGCCGCTCCTCCGACCCGAGGAGGGCCGCGGCCACGGGCCCGCTCGAGAGACCGATCCCGAGGTCGAAGCGCGGCAGTCCCTCCGCCTCCCAGCGAACGTTGACGTCGGCCTGACGTTCGTGCATCGCGACCGCGGCGCGGAGCGCGCGGTCGGCGTGATCGTCCTGGGTGACGGGCGCGCCGAACACCGCCATGACCGCGTCGCCGACGAACTGCATGACCGTCCCGCCGGCGTCGAGAACGGCATGGTTCATCTCGGCGCGGTGGGTGTTGAGCTGGCCCGCCAGGTGGCTGGGGTCGACGCGCTCGGCGATACCCGAGTACCCCCGGATGTCGGCCATCAGCACGGTGACGTCGAGCTTCTCGGTCTCGCCGATGCGTCCGCCCTCTTGCCGGAGCTTCTCGGCGATGCCGCCGGGAAGCAGCCGGCTGAGCGTCTCGCCCTGCTCCTCCCGGTCGACGATCGCCTGATGGAGCATCCGGAGGCGGCGCAGCGAGCCGGCGGTGCCGGCGGTGGCCGCATCGGAGATCTTGAGGAAGAGCTGCTCGACATCGGTGCTCACCGCCGCCGGGGTCGTCGCCTTCGTCACCGCGATCGCCTTGATCGGCCTCCCCTCGGCGACCATCTGGAGCAGCTCCTCCTCCGCCGGCGTCAGCCCTCCGTCGCCGGTGACCGGGGTGACGAGCGCCTCGACGATCTTGGGATCGAGCACCGACCCGCCGGTGGCGACCTCGCGCACCGCCCGGGCGAGCTGGTCGCCCTCGGCCACCCGGTCCTTCAGGAGGTAGCCGTAGCCGGCCGCGCCGTCACTCAGGAGTGACACGACGTACTCCGGATCGTCGAACTGCGAGAGTACGACGACGCCGGTCCCGGGATGGCGCTTACGCAGCTCCTTGGCCGCGTCGATCCCCTCGCTCTGGAACGCCGGTGGCATGCGGATGTCGGTCACCAGCACCTGGGGCGCGGCCTCGGTCGCGCCGGCGATGAGCTCGTCGTAGTCAGCCGCCGTGCCCACGATCTCGAGGTCGGGCTCGAGCGCCAACATCGCCCGCACGCCTTCGCGCACGATCACGCTGTCGTCCGCCAGGAAGACGGTGATGCGCCCCTCGGCCATGGGGCAATCTGGCCCCGAATCGCTCATTCCCGCAAGGGTGCCGCCCCCCGCGGCTGGGGTGGTGTCACCCTCTTGGGGCCCGCGTGCCCTCACCCTTGGCTGGACGGCCCCGGCTCCCTAGCGTCGGAGCCATGAGAGTCCGCTTCCTCGGAGTCCGGGGCTCGACCCCGGCCCCCGGCGCCGAGTTCGTGCGGGTGGGCGGGAACACCTCGTGCGTCGCCGTCGCCCGGGAGCGCGAGGCGCCCACGTTCGTCCTCGACGCCGGCACGGGGCTGCGGCGACTGGCGCGCGAGCTCGGCGGCGCGCCGTTTCGGGGGACCATCCTCCTCACCCACCTCCATTGGGACCACGTACAGGGGCTGCCGTTCTTCGACGCCGGCGACCGCGACGACGCCCGGGTGGAGCTCGTGCTGCCCGGGCAGGGCTCCGGGGAGGACGGGTCGGCGGAGGCGGCGCTGGCGCGGGGCATGTCGCCCCCGCACTTCCCCATCGGGCCGGACGGGCTGCGGGGAACGTGGAGATTCCGGAGCATCGAACCCGGCGAGCACTCGTTCGAGGGCTTCTCGGTGCTGGCCGCCGAGGTCCCCCACAAGGGCGGGCGCACGTTCGGTTACCGAGTGTCCGACGGGAACGGCAGCTTCGCCTACGTGCCCGACCACGAGCCGACGGTCGAGGGACCGGGTCCCGACGGGTTCGGAGCGCGCCACGAGGCCGTACTGGAGCTGAGCAAGGGCGTCGACGTCCTGGTCCACGGCGCCCAGTACACGCTGGACGAACGCGCCCGCGCCGTCGCGTTCGGTCACGCCACCGTCGACTACGCGTTGGCGCTGGCGCGCGACGCCGAGGTGGGGCGGCTGGTGCTGTTCCATCACGAGCCCGGCCGCACCGACGACGAGGTCGAGGCCATGGCGTCGACGTCGACGAGCGAGGGGCTGCCGGTCCAGGCGGCGGTCGAGGGCCTCGAAGTGGAAGTCTGAAGCAGGAGAAGGAGCACCGGCATGCGCATCGAATCATCGGTCACGTCGATCTCGTGGATCCCGTCCGAGGCGGTCACGGGAGCCAACAAGGTGGTGTTCGAAGCCGGGGTCGCGCACTACGACGAGCCGCCGCCCGACGTCATCGACGACCTCGAGACGCTGCGGGCCGCGGATCGCTTCCGGTTCGCCAATCACCTGACCGCGTGGATCGAGGTGGAGAACACGAAGATCGTCGACTACGGCTACTCGGGCCATGGGTACATGGGGTCGACGACGGTGCGGGTCGGCAAACGCGAGGCCACGTACGCCGCGGTGGAGTTGCCCGAGCTCCAGGGCGAACCCGAGGAGACCGGGACGTCGGTCCGCTTCGTCCAGAGCGTCGGCGGTCGCACCGCCCTCCCCGCACCGCGGCGCGTGAACCGTCCGCCGTTCGTGCAGTTCAAGGCCCCGACCGTGTGGACGACCCTCGCCCTCACGATCAGCGCCGACGGCACCGTCCACCGTGAGATGGAAGGCGCGAGCCCCTTCCCCCGTCACTGGGTGTACGACGACCAGGGGAAGCTCGAGGCCAAGGCCGGGCTGGCCGACTTCAAGGACTGGTACCGGCACGCTTTCGGCAAGAACACGCCGTGGGGTGACGAGGACTCGAAGGTGCTGGTCACGACGGTCGAGACCGCGCTGGAACGCGAGCTGTCGCGCACGATCATGCGGAGCGGCGCCGAGCCCGACATCCGGAAGGTGAAGAAGGGCAAGACCCTCACCGTGCAGGGCGAGCCCGGCACCGAGGTCTACCTGCTCCTCGACGGTGTCCTGGCCGCGGAGGTCGACGGCGAACCCGTGGCCGAAATCGGGCCCGGCGCCATCTTGGGCGAGCGGGCGGTGCTCGAGGGCGGTCGGCGCACCTCGACGTTGCGGGCGCTGACGAAGTGCAAGGTGGCGGTCGCGTCCGAAGACCAGCTCGACCGGGACGCGCTCACCGAGGTCAGCACCGGCCACCGACGCGAGGAGCAGCCCGGCCGATAGCGTCACCGCGAGTGGTGGTCGAGGGACACTGCGAGCCCGGGTTCGAAGCGGTACGCGACGCCTTCGCCCGCAACTTCGCCGACTACAAGGAGGTCGGCGCGGCGTGCTGCGTGTACGTCGACGGCCGCCCGGTTGTCGACATCTGGGGTGGCGTGGCCGACGTTGCCACTGATCGCAGGTGGGAGCAGGACACGATCGTGCTCGTCTACTCGAGCACGAAGGGCGTGACTGCGACCGCCGCCAACCTGCTCGTCGAGCGGGGCGAGCTCGATCCTGACGCCCCTGCCGCCGGCTACTGGCCCGAGTTCGCCGCCGCCGGGAAGGAGAAGGTCCCGGTGCGCTCGGTCCTCAGCCACCAGGCGGGGCTGCCGGTCGTGGACGGCGAGTTCACGCTCGACGACGTGCTGGCATGGCATCCGATCGTCGCCGCCCTCGCCACGCAGGCGCCGCGCTGGGAGCCGGGCACCGCCCACGGGTACCACATGCGCACGTTCGGATGGCTCGTCGGGGAACTCGTCCGCCGCGTGACCGGCCGCACGATCGGTCGGTTCGTCGCCGACGAGCTGGCCGCGCCGCTGGGGCTCGACTTCTGGATCGGGCTCCCCGAGGAGCAGGAGCCGCGGTGCGCCACGCTCGTCCCCGCGGGTGACTCCGACCTCGTCGAGCTGCTCCCCGAGGGAACCCTGCTGCGGGAGGCCATCCCGAACCCGGGTGGTCTCTTCGCCTACGACGAGCGCTGGAATACCCGGCCGTTCCACGCCGCCGAGCTGCCGTCGTCCAATGGCATCGGCGACGCCCGATCGCTGGCGCGGCTGTACGCGTCGCTCATCGGCGAGGTCGACGGTGTGCGGCTACTGGCACCCGACACCGTGAAGGCGGCGGCGACCCCGCAGGCGCGTGGGACTGACGCCGTTCTCATGATCGAGACTGCCTACGGCCTCGGGTTCATGCTCCCGCCGTCGCTCGACCAATACGCCGGGCCCGGCGCGTTCGGGCACGCCGGCGCGGGCGGCTCGCTTGCCTTCGCCGATCCCGACGCCGGCTTCGCGTTCGCCTACGTGATGAACCAGCTCCGCTTCGACCCCGTTCGCTACCCGCGCGCGCCCAGCCTGGTGAAGGCGGTCTACGAGTCGGTCAGCGGATGACGATCACCGAGGAGCCGTGGCCGAACAGACCCTGGTTGATGGTCAAGCCGACCTTGGCCCCTTCGGCCTGGCGCTCCCCGGCCTCACCCCGGAGCTGCCAGGTGAGCTCGCACACCTGGGCCAGGGCCTGGGCGGGGACGGCCTCGCCGAAGCAGGCCAGCCCCCCGCTGGTGTTCACGGGGATGCGACCGCCGAGCGTCGTGTCGCCGTCGTTGAGCAGCTTCTCGGCCTCACCCGCCTTGCACAGCCCGATGTTCTCGTACCAGTCGAGCTCGAGCGCGGTGGAGAGGTCGTAGACCTCGGCGACGTCGAGGTCGTCGGGGCCGAGCCCGGCCTCGTCATAGGCCTTGGCCGCGATCGAGTCGCGGAACGTCGTCTCGGGTGGCTTCACCCCTGCCGACGAGTCGGTGGCGAAGTTGGGCATCTCGATGACCGTGTTCGGGTAGGTCGGCGTGACCGTCGAGATCGCCGCGATCCGCGCCGGCGCCTTCGTACCCCGCGACTTGGCGAAGTCGGTGCTGGCGATCACGACCGCAGCGCCACCGTCGCTGGTGGCGCAGATCTCGAGCAGATGCAACGGATCGGCCACCACCGGCGACCCGAGCACGTCGTCCTCGGTGACCTCCTTGCGGTAACGCGCGTTCGGATTGGTCAGCCCGTGGCGGGCGTTCTTCACCTTCACCCGGGCGAAGTCACCCGGCGTCGCGCCGTACAGCTCCATCCGCCGCCGGGCGTACAGACCGAAGTACGCGGGGTTGGTCGCGCCCAGCAACCGGAAGCGCAACCAGTCGGGGTCGTCGCGCCGCTCCCCCGCCGTCGGCGCCAGGAAGCCCTTGGGCGTGGTGTCGGCCCCGACCACGAGGGCGACGTCGCACAGGCCCGCCAGGATCTGGGCCCGGGCCGCGTTCAGCGCGGTCGCACCCGACGCGCAGGCCGCGTACGAGCTCGCTACCGGCGCCCCCTGCCAGCCCAATGCCTGGGCGAACGTCGCGCCCGACACGTAGCCCGGGTACCCGTTGCGGATGGTGTCGGCGCCGGAGACGAACTGGATGTCGCGCCACTCCATCCCGGCGTCGGCGAGCGCGGCCTGGGCCGCCGCCACCCCGTAGTCGACGAAGTTGCGCCCCCATTTGCCCCACGGGTGCATGCCGACGCCGAGGATCGCCACGTCGGTCATACCGGCCTCCACTTCCACACCTCGTACTCGTGCTCGTCGTCCTCGTACAGGGTCCCCAGTACGAGCTCGACCTCGGCCCCGACCTTCAGCGCGGCAGGGTCGGCCCCCTCCGCCAGCTGTCCGAGCACGACCATCTGCTCCTCGGGCAACTCGACCGCGACGATCGTGTACGGCACGAACGGGTCGGGCGCGACGTACGGCTCCGGCGGCGGGTAGTAGTTCGTTGTGAACGACCAGATCCGCCCGCGCCGCCCGAGCGCCACCTCCTCCAGCTTCTCGGCGGGCGCGGCGGGATTGCGGGAGAAGGCCACGCTCTTCGGGAAGAAGTAGCTACCGGTCTCCTTGCCCCGACTCCCGACGAGCGCGGGTTCGTCGCCGGTCGTGAACCAGCCCTCGATCGCGGGCACTCGAGTCTTCGCCATCTTTTCGCTCTCGGCCTCCGGCCGGGCCGCTCAGGCCCCGACTCGCTGCGGCGCAGGGTACCTGCGCCGCGGTCGCTCGCCTCTCACGCTCCCAACCGGGTCAAGGTCTCTTCCGCTTCCTGCATGATGCGCGCGATCAGCTGCTGCACGGTGGGGAGCTCGTCGATCACGCCCACTCCCTGGCCGGTCGGCAGGATCCCGACCTCGGGCTTCCCGTCGACCATGGCCGCCTTGGTGAGCATGGGGGCGTTGGCCGCCATCGCCAGCTGGCTCCACTTCAGCTCCTGGCTCTTGCGCATGGCCCGGCCCTCGCGCAGCAGGTCGCGCAGGCTGGTACCGGTCAGCTTGCGGAACGCCAGCGCGTTCTTGAGCGCCCGCGGCAACGCGGTCAACCGCCCGGCCCGCTCGAGGTGGTCGACGGTGTCGGTGCGGATGACCCGCTGCGGGGAGCCGTCAACCCGGGTCGTCACGACCGTTCCCGTGACGGGCGTGTCGAGGTAGATCGCCTTGATGTCGTCGGGCACGGTGCTCTCGCGGGTGAGGAGGAAGCGGGTGCCCATTGCCACCCCGGCCGCGCCCCAAGCCAGCGCGGCCACCAGGCCCCGGCCGTCGTGGAACCCGCCGGCTCCGAGTACAGGCACGTCGACCGCGTCGACCACCTGCGGCAGCAGCAACGACGTCGGCACGGTGCCGGTGTGACCACCACCCTCGCCGCCCTGGGCGATGACGGCGTCGACACCCCACTCGGCCACCTTCTCGGCATGGCGCCGGGCACCGACGGTCGGCATGGTGACGACGCCCTCGCCCCTGAGCCGGCTGATGATCTCGCGGCCGGGCGCCTGGGCGAAGCTCGCCACCCGCACGCCCTCTTCCACGATAAGGCGGATGCGGTCGTCGACGTCGGTCTGGTCGGCCCGCAGGTTCACGCCGAACGGCTTGTCGGTGCGGTCCTTGACCTCGAGGATGGCCTTCTTGAGCTCGTCGAAGGTCATCGTCGCCGACGCCAGGATGCCGAGCCCCCCGGCCGCGCTCGTCGCCGACGTCAGCCGGGCGCCCGCGACCCAGCCCATCCCGGTCTGCACGATCGGGTACTCGACCCCGAAGAGCTCACAGGCACGCGTGCGCAGCGCCGGCTTCACGCCGCCTCCTTCATGAAGGCACGTCCGCGTCGCGCAGGTTCCCCGGATCGAGGACGTCGCGGATCAGGAGAAGCTCCTCCTCGGTCGGGAGACGCGACTCGGGCACCTCGTCCGGCACGACCAGCTCGAAGCCGGTCGCGGCCACCACCTCGTCCACGGTGACGCCGGGATGGATCGAGCGCAGTCGCATGCTGTGGTCGGGGGATTCGAAGTCGAAGACGCCAAGGTTGCTGACCACGCACGGGATGCGGTGGAAGCGGGCCACCTCGGGCCCGAGCTCGGCCGCCCGGTCGTACCCGATCCCGGTCACCACGTCGACGCGCTCGACGAACGA
>JACDBD010000261.1 GCA_013695115.1 Actinomycetota bacterium
ACGACGAGGGCCCGGTGAGATGGCATGGGCGCGCCGACTGCAGCGTGCTGGAACAGACCCGCGATTCCAGTGAGCGGGTTGAAGTCGAGCCACGGACCGGCCGTCCGCAGTGCCCCGGCCGGGTAGACGATCGGCGTCACGTAGAACCAGGCGAGCATGACCGCCTGGACCATGAACTTCAGGTCGCGGAAGTAGACGTACAGCGCCCCGAGCAGGAGACCGAGCGCAGCACAGAAGGCCACGACGAGCCCGGCGGACGGGATGATCAGCAGCAGGCGCGGACTGAACGGCTCGCCGACGATTGGCAGGGCGACGACCAGGATCACGGCGGAGATGGCCAGCGTGACGAGGTTCGCCGCCGGCGGGACGAGCGCGAGCACCGCTCTCGGGAACCAGACCTTGTCTGTCAGTGACGAGCCGTCGACGATGGCGGTCGTCGAGGACGTGATGCTCGTGGACGCGTAGAGCCACGGCACCATGCCCGCCAGGACGAACCCGGCGTAGCTGAACGCGCCCCCGCTCCCGAACCTGCCGACGCGCGAGAAGATGAAGACCATGACTGTCGTCTGGAACAGCGGCACCGCGACCGACCAGAGCACACCGAGGGACGCTCGCTTGTAGCGGACTCTGAAGTCTTTGCGCGCCAGGGCAACCAGCACGCCCCGATGCCGCCAGAGCCCCCCGACCCACGCTCCGAGCGACTGGGGCCGGTGATCGAGCGTGAGGACGGGCATGCCATCGCCCTCTCTTCCACGTTCGCGATTTGGCGTGCGCAAATTCATCTCCCTACCAGCGCCAACCGCGTTGAAGTACTCGCTCTCAACGCGCCGGCCTTACGACCCATTTTGCGCCAGTTGGTCGCGGTACCAGGCAACGGTCTCGGCCAACGCGTCCTCGATCGTCCATCGGGGGCACCACCCGAGCATCTTGCGGGCCTTCGCCGACGAGAGGTGTTGGGCCGGGATCTCGTGCTTAGCCGTTCCGGCGATTTCGGGATGGAGGTCGGTCCCGACGAGTCGTTGCAGGAGCTCGACGAGCTCGAGCACGCTCATCGGGCTCTCGCTCGAGAGATTGAACGCCTCGCCGTGCAGACCCGCATCTTCAGCCATCGCCTCGGCAAGCTGCAGGTAGGCAAGGGCGCCGTCCACAACGTAGAAGTAGTCGCGCACAAGCGTGCCATCGGAGCGGATCAACGGCGCACACCCCTGGACAAGAGAGCGGATGGTGCCCGGCACGATCCGTTCCCAGTTGAGATCGCCGGGCCCGAAGAGATTGCCGCAGCGAGTGATGCAAACAGGTAGTCCCCAGGTATTCCAGTAGCTGTTCGCTACCAGATCCGAGCAGGCCTTCGACACGTCGTACGGGTTCTGAGCCAGGAGCGGCATCGCCTCGTCGTATGGGAGCTCATCCTGGCCGCCGTAGGCCTTGTCGCTGCTGGCTGTGATGACCTGCTCCGTGGTGGGCGAGCGCCGAGCGGCTTCGAGGACCGCGCACGTCCCGAGGATGTTCGTTGTCCACGTCGACGCCGGGTTCCGGTTCGCGGTTCCGACCTGGCTTTGCGCAGCGAGATGAAACACCGTCCGGATGTCGTACTCGCCCAGCAGCCGTTCGACCAGGGCCTGGTCCTCGACCGAGCCGTGGACGACGGACACCTTGTTGATCCAGCTGGTGGCTATGGGACTCGCTGGCACCGCGTCGCGCACGAGCACTACGACGTCAGCGTCGAGGTCGACGAGGTGCCCCGTGAGATGGCTACCCAGGAAGCCGGTCGCGCCCGTGAGTGCGACCGGTCGATGTCGCCAGAACCCGGGATCGGGCGACCAGCCCGGGTCAGGTCCCGGGGCCATCGCTTCCGTTGCCACGGGCCTCGTCCCCAGGCCGGCGTGACCCGTACCCGTACCCGTACCCGTATCCATAGCCAAAGCTGTCGCCGTAGCCGTAGGTCACGTCCTTTGCCTGGAACTTGTTGAGGACGACGCCGAGCAGGCGCGTCTGGTTGCGCGTCAGCGCGTCTTTGGCCCGCTTCACCGCGGGGACAGGCGTGCGACGAGCCTCGACCACGAGCACCGCGCCGGCGACGAACCGTCCGATGACGAGCGTGTCGGCAACGGGGAGGACCGGGGGCGTGTCGAGCAGCACGATGTCGGCTTGGGCGGCGAGGCTTCCGAGCAGGCGGCCAGTCCGAGGGGTCGCGAGCAGCTCGGTCGGGCTCGACACTTGGGGGCCGGTACCGAGGAAGTACATGCCAGCGGGGCGATCGGTGTCGACAGCGGGGAGCTCCACGTACTGGAGGCATTCCTCGAGGGAGCGATGCTCCAGGAGCACATCGGTGACACCCACCTCGTTGTGGGCGTCGAGGAGTCGGTGCGAATCGGGATTCCTCAGGTCGAGGTCGACGAGGACGACGCGCGGCCCGGCAGCGGCGAGGGACTCCGCGAGGTTTACGCACATGGAGGTCTTGCCCTCGCGCGCGTAAGCACTAGTAACGATAACGCTCGGATTCGCGAGCTCCGAGATGGCGACAAGCAAGTTCGAACGCAGCACGCGGAACGCCTCCCGCGTGGTCGCGCGGTGGCTGCTCCGGTTCCCGCCCGATGCGGCGCGCGCCCGACGCGTCCTAGCCAACGGGTGCATCCTCGGGTCGGCGTCGCTGCGGGGTCGCCGAGAGCTTGGCGACGCTCGTGGGCGGCGTCACCGGGAGTTCGTCGCCGAGGGCGGGGACCACGCCGAGCACCGGTAGCTCGAGCCGCCGTTCGACATCGTCGGTGGAGCGAAGCGAGATGTCGAGGTGCTCGAGCAGCGCGACAACGCCGCCGGCTACCAACAGCCCGAACAGACCAGCGAGAACGAGGTTCCTCAGTAGGCCCGACGGCACCGGGACCGACGGCAGGTCGGCCTCTTCGTACACCGACACGACGTCGGTGGGAGTGCTCGTGTCCTCTGCGGCCTCGCGAGGCTCGAACTCCTCGACCTGTCGGGTGAACGATTCCGCCACCTCGTTCGCCAGCGCCCGAGCGATGACGGGATCTCGATCGGTCACGGATACTCGAATGAGGTTCGTCTCGGGCACCTGCTCGGCGCGGGTGGCAGCAACGACGGCGGTCGGCGATCGCGGAATCTCCCCCCTTTCGACGGCGCCGCGAGCGACGACGTCGCTCTTCAGCATCGCGGTGAAGGTCTTGATCAGGCGGTCGAGGCCGGCGACCCGTTCGCCTGACACCTCCCCGCTCGTCGGTTCGATGTCGATCGAGCGCGACCCCACGTAGAGTGTCGAACTTGCCGTGTAGACATCGGCGCGGGGGGTGATGAGCCACCCCGCGGTGAGCGCGGCGGCGCCGATCGCGATGATGAGCAGTAGGCGTCGCCGGGCGATCGACAGGTACCGGCGTACTTCCATCGGGGTCCTTCGCGTTGCGCGCGTTGCGCCGGCGGCGCCTCGCCGGGGCGAACGTGGTGGTACGGCCCCCGAAAGGATAGTCGGGCTGGTAGCAGCGCCCGTCGCGACTGCCACGGAACGTCGCGTCGCCGACCCGCAGTAGCCTGGCCCCTCGTGCCACCCGCCGACGTACCCGCCGCCGACGCACCCGAGGGCGACAACGACTTCGGCCTGTGGCTGCGGTGGCCGGGCGGGGGTGAGAACGAGCCGGACGCGGCCACAACGCGTGAGGCCGAGGAGGGCGCGGCCGAGGGACCGGGATGGCCGAGCGAGCGCGAGCACCGCACCGACGAGCTCGACCCGCTCGAGCGGGTGGCGCAGGAGGCTCGCATCGAGCGCACCACCGCGGCGGCCTGGGCGGCCCTCGCCACCTGGCTGGACGAGCGGGTGAGCCGCATCAACACCGCGTTGGAGCAACGGGCCCGAACCCTGGAGGAGGCCGCGGCGACCGGCCGGGCCGACGTCGACCGGGTGGCGGACCGCTGGCAGGCCGATCTCGGGCACGCGGCGATGAGCCAAGCAGAGCGGCTCGACCAGATGATGCGGGCCTTTCGGGCCGAGCTCGATCGCGCCGTCGACACGCGCATCGAGGACATTCGCGAAACCCTGAACGCGGGCGGTGCCGAACTCGAGCAGATCACTACCCGTCAGCAATCGAAGTTCGACGAATCTGTCGACGCAGCCCGAGGAGAGCTGGACCGAACCACCGCACGCCACCTTGCCCAGCTGGAGCAATCGCTGGAGCAGCGCGTCGCCGAGTTCGAGCGGGCGGCGTCGTCGTACGCGGAGCAGCGCGAGCGGGCGACGGCTGAGATGCTGTCGCAGGTGCAGTCGCGCTCGGCGCGCCTCGGCGGCCGTATCGCGGTGGCGCTGGTCGTGTGCCTCCTGGCGATCGCCCTGGCCGTAACCGCCCTCGTCGTCGGCCGGTGAGCCATCGGGACGGTCCCGGGGCAGTCCCGGGACAAGAGCTCGACCTCGACACGGCGGCCGAGCCCGAGGCCTCGGTGAGCCCGCGGCCGGGACCCCGTGCCGGCACCGGCGTCGCGAGACGACCGGCGGGCGAGCTCGACGGCGGCCTGCTCGACGAC
>JACDBD010000290.1 GCA_013695115.1 Actinomycetota bacterium
GGCGACGAGCGCGTCGGCGGCGCGGAGCTCAGCCCGGTAGAAGTCGCTCTGCAGGCCGTGCTCGTGCGCGACGGTGTCGACCCCGGGGTAGTACGCGTAGACGAGCCGTTCGCCGGCGGCGACGACGCGCCGGCAGTGCACGATCAACGCCGACACCGTGCTCCACCCCACGAAGCGGGTGCCGCGGAGCTGGGCGTCGGTGAAGCCGGTGTGCAGGAATTCCCGGCGGGTCACCACCGGGACGGGGCGCCCGAGGAATGCGTCGTGGCGTTGTACGTCGAACGGATCGGGGGCCCGGCCCCCGGTTGGCCAGCGCAGCACGTTGAGCACCGAGCCGTCGACGCGCATCCGGAAGCCGACCAACCCGTGCTGCGACGGTGCGAGCCCGGTGGCGAGCGAGGTCAGCGCGCTGGCCGTCGTCGACGGCGCCACCGTGGTGATCGGCTCGCCCGAGAGCCCCGCGAGTGTCGGGATCTCATGGGCGTGCGACCGGACCGCATCGGCTCCGAGTCCGTCGAGCGCCAGGAGGACGACTGCGTCCGCCCCGGCCACCGGCTCGGGCAGCCAGTCGACCGGCTGCACCCCGACGAGCGCGGGCGCCAGGCCGGTGATGCAGCGACCGCCGTAGTCAGGCACGAGGGGATCGATCACCCCACCGTATTCGCCGTGCTGCGCGTTGCCGCGTCTCCGACGCGCGACCATGGCCGACGATGAAGGTCTCGACTCGGGGCGACTACGCGGCGCGGGCCCTGCTCTCACTCGCCCTGCACGGCTCGGACCGGCCCACTTCGGTCAAAGAGATCGCCGAGCGCACCACCCTCCCCCAGCCCTACCTGGAGCAGATCCTCCTGGCCGTGAAGGGTGCCGGGCTCGTGCGCTCCAAGCGAGGAGTGGGCGGCGGCTACGTCCTCGCCCGCCCTGCCGACGAGATCACGTTGGCCGAGATCCTCGCCGCGGTCGAGGGCCCGCTCACGACGCTGATGGAAGAGCACGACCACTGCGAGGGCCACTGCGTGCTCCAGGAGGTCTGGGTGGGCGTGTCGGAGGAGACCCGCCAGATCCTCGAACGCCTTACGCTGTCCGACCTGGTCGACCGCACCCGGATCGGCCATCCCGACTCATAGCGCGGCCAGAACCGTCTCCAACTCGTCCGGGAGCGGCTCGTCGAAGCGCATCGACTCGCCCGACACCGGGTGGGCGAACGCCAGCGCAGTCGCGTGCAAGAACGGCCGCGGCAGCGGCAGCGACGGTCGCGCACCCCGGTAGGCCGAGTCACCGACCACCGCGTGGCCGATCGCAGCCAGATGCACCCGGATCTGATGCGTGCGGCCGGTCTCGAGCCGGCACTCGAGCAGCGACACCGCCGGGTCCTCGAACTCGCGCACTACTTCGTACGACGTGCGCGCCTCCCGACCACCTTCACGGACGGCCATCCGCGTCCGCCGGGCCGACGACCGGCCGATGGGCGCGTCGACGGCGCCCCGGGGCGCGTCCAGGTGTCCCCAGACCAGGGCGCGATAGCGACGGTCGACCTCGCGCCGGGTTATCGCGTCCACCAGGGCGTCGTAGGCCCGGGCGGAGCGCGCTACCACCATCAGTCCGCTGGTGTCGCGATCGAGCCGGTGCACGATGCCGGGGCGGGCCCGGTCACCCACGCGTTCGAGCTCGGGAAACCGGGCCAGCAGGCCATTGACCAGCGTGCCGCCGGCGTTGCCGGCACCCGGGTGCACCACCAGTCCCGAGGGCTTGGCCACGACGATCACGTCGTCGTCGACGTGGCGCACGCCGACCGTCACCCCGGGGTCGGGGCCCGGCGGTACCGGCGGCTCGGGCTCGCTGAGCAGCTCGACGACCTCGCCCGCGCCCAGCTTCCGGCTCTTCGCCACCGGCCGCCCGGTCACGAGGACGTCGCCGGCCTCGCAGAGCCGGCTGATCTCGCTGCGGGTCCACCCGGTCAGGGTGGCGAGGGCGCGGTCGACGCGCTCGCCGGCGAGCGCCGCCGGCACTTCCAGCTCACTCACCTTCGGGCTGGTACCTCCACCCCCAGATCACGAGCAGCACCGCGCCAATCGTGATGGAGGAGTCGGCCACGTTGAAACTCGGGAACGACCCGACCCGGATGAAGTCGACGACCGCCCCCCGAAGGAAGCCGGGCGCCCGCGCCATGCGGTCGACGAGGTTGCCGACGGCGCCGGCGAGCACCAGCGCGAGGGCGACCAGGATCACCCGGTCCTGCGTGCGCTGGAGCGTCCGCACCAGGACCACCGCGACGATGACGGCCAACACCGCCAGCACCGGGGTGAATTCCTGGAAAAGGCTGAACGCGCCGCCGGTATTGCGGCTCACCCGGAACTCGATCGTGGTGCCCACGATCGACAGCGGTGCGTCCGAGAACGAGGCGACCACCCACGCCTTCGTCAGCTGGTCGAGGGCGACGATCCCGACGACGAGGGCGGCAACGAGCGCGGTGCGGCCGTGGTTCGCTCGCGTCTCCAGGGGGGCGCTACCGGCGTCGCTCGGCACGTGCCTTGCAGTCGACGCACTCCTCGGCGTACGGGATCGCCTGGAGGCGCTCCAGGGCGATGCGGCGCCCGGCGGGCACGCAGAGGCCGTACGTCCCGGCGTCCATGCGAGTGAGCGCCTGGTCGATCGCGTCCACGATCTGGCGAGCCGACGCCGAGAGCAGCAGGTCGCGCTCGCGCTCGACGTTCACCGTGTCACCCTCGCCCGACTCCTCGTCGAACTGCGTGTCGCCCGGGTCACGCTCCATAGCCAGCGCCTCGGCCTCGGCCTGGAGCTCCTCCGCCTGGCGGACGTGACGTTCCTGCTCCTCGAGCAGCTTGCGTCGCAGCCGCTCCACCGTCTTCTCCGAGAGGTTCGGGGTCGTCGGCATCACCTCGAAGCCCGACAGCGGGCAGATGACCGACCCCGGTTTCCGGGGCGGCAGCTTGCGGTCGAGCAGCGACGGCTTTTTCGGCGGCGCGTTCTTCTCCGCCTTCGCCGCCGGCGGCTTCGTGGCGACCGCCTTCGCCTTTGCCGGCGCCTTCTTCGCGACCGCCTTCTTCTTCGCCGGGATCTTCTTCTTGGCCAGCGCCTTCTTCTTCGCCGGAGCGCGCTTGGGCGGAGCCTTGCGCCGCGGCTGTTGCTTCGGCTCGGCGGCCTTCTTCGCCCGGGCCGGCTTGGCCTTCTTGCGCCCCGGGGCCGCCTTCTTCGCCGACTTCTTCGGCGTCGCCATGGGCACCTTTCCCTGGGGGCCGTCGGACATGGGCGGGCGAGCAAGGCCCGCCGGGCCGCGAGGGCGCCGGAGTGTAGGCCGCCCCGTGCGTCTGTTCAACGCCACGGTTCGGCCCCATCGCGCTCAGGTCGCCGTCCCGCTCAGGTCGGAGGTCGGCGGGGCTCGCCGATGCGCGTGGCCGCCTCGTCGAGGGCGTTGCGCAACTGCACCTCGAGCTCCTCGGCGGTGATGCCCTGGATGCGGAACCGCTTGATCCGCGACTTGCCGCCGCTCACGAGCTCGACGTCCTTCGCCGGGACCTCGAGCGCCTCGGCGAGCAATGCGACCGCGGCGTCATTGGCCCGCCCTTCGACCGGCGGTGCCGCGACGCGGATCTTGAGCGAGTCGCCGTGTCGTCCGATCACCGCGGCGCGACCGGCGCCCGGTTGCACGTGCACGTGCACCACGACCGCGCCGTCCTCGACGTTATAGAGGTCCGAGAGTTCAGGCATTCGCCGGTACATTACGTCGTGTGATGCCGTTCGAGTCGGTGCCCTCCCGCTTCGAGCCGGTCGCGCTCGAGGAGCGGGTGGCGCGGCGTTGGCGCGACGGCCAGGTCTTCGCCGAAAGCCTCCGTCGGCGCGAGGGCGCGCCCGAGTGGGTGTTCTACGAGGGCCCGCCGACCGCCAACGGGCGACCGGGACTCCACCACGTGCTCGCCCGGGCGTTCAAGGACCTCTTCCCCCGCTTTCACACGATGCGCGGCCGCTATGTCGCGCGCAAGGGCGGCTGGGACTGCCACGGGCTCCCGGTCGAGGTCGAGGTCGAGAAGGAGCTCGGCTTCTCGGGCAAGCCGCAGATCGAGGAGTACGGCATCGAGGCGTTCAACCAGCGCTGCCGGGAGTCGGTGCACCGCTATGTCGAGGACTGGTCTGCGCTCACCGCCCGCATCGGGATGTGGCTCGACACCGCCGACGCCTACTGGACGCTCAACAACGAGTACATCGAGAGCGTGTGGTGGGTCGTCCGCCAGATGTGGGACCGCGACCTCATCTACGAGGGTTTCAAGGTCGTCCCCTACTGCGGCCGCTGTGGCACCGCGCTCTCCAGCCACGAGCTGGGCCAGCCGGGCGCGTACCAGGACGTGACCGAGCCGTCGGTGTACGTCCGGTTCCCGGTCACCGAGCGCGACTTCGACCTCCTGGTCTGGACGACGACACCATGGACACTCGTCTCGAACGTCGCCGCCGCGGTGGGACCGGGCCTCGACTACGTGCGGGTACGCGGCCGCGACGGGCGCCGAGACGTCGTGGTGGCAGCGGGCCGGGTCGCCGCCGTCTTCGGTGACGACGCCGACGTGCTCGAGCCGGTACCGGCGACCGAGCTGGTCGGGCTCCACTACGAGCGGCCCTTCGACTTCCTGCCCATCGACCCCGGCGCCAACCGGGTGGTCGCTGCCGACTTCGTCACCCTCGAGGACGGCTCCGGCATCGTCCACCTCGCGCCCGCCTTCGGCGAGGTCGACCGTGAAGCCGCCGAGCGCGAGGGCCTGCCCGTGCTCAACCCGGTCGGGCCGGACGCGCGCTTCGGGGCCAGCGTGCCCCCGCCCTACGCGGGCCGGTTCGTGAAGGAGGCCGATCCCGACCTCGTCGACGCGCTGGCGGCGGCGGGGCGGCTCG